>JAHFEP010000332.1 GCA_023248415.1 Nitrospirota bacterium | reverse complement strand
TTCATCATAATGTTGACCATCCTGTATCGCTTTATGCTGCCACAAAAAAGGCAAACGAACTTATGGCGCACACATATTCAAGTCTATATAAAATTCCATGCACTGGACTCAGGTTTTTCACAGTATACGGACCGTGGGGAAGGCCTGATATGGCGCTATTTCTTTTTACAAAGGCAATACTTGATAACAAACCAATAGATGTATTTAATTACGGTAAAATGCAGAGGGACTTTACATATATAGATGATATAATAGAAGCTGTTGTAAGGGTAATAGACAGGATTCCAGCACCTGATCCAAAATGGAGCGGTAGCGACCCTGATCCTTCATCAAGCTACGCCCCCTATAGGGTCTATAACATCGGTAATAATAATCCTGTTGAGCTCATGAAATTTATTGAGGCATTAGAAAACTGCCTCGGCAAAAAGGCTAAAAAGAATATGCTGCCCATTCAGGCAGGCGATGTCCCTGCAACTTATGCAGATGTAGATGACCTGATGAAGGATGTTGGTTTCAAACCACAAACACCAATTGAAGAGGGCATCAAGAAGTTTGTGGAGTGGTATTGTGAGCATTATAAAAAATAAGCATTCTTTTAAAATAAATGGCAAACTTTGCTGTGATAATTCCTGCCCGCGGAGGTTCAAAGGGCATAAAGAAAAAGAACATCCAGCCTCTATTGGGTAAACCATTAATAAGCTTTTCTATAGAATCAGCATTAGAGTCTTCTCATGTTAAAGATATTTTTGTTTCAACAGACTCTGATGAGATTAAAGAGATTGCAAAAAGATATAGTAAGGTTAAAATAATAGACAGACCTGCAGATTTGGCATTAGATGCCGCGCCCACTGAGCCTGTGTTGCTGCATGTGCTTGATTGCATCAAAAAGGATTACAACAGCCTGCCTGACTATGTTATACTCTTGCAGCCGACATCTCCATATAGAAAGAAGGGCACAATTGATAAATGCATAGAGAAGATTTTAGAGACTAAGGCAGACTCTCTTTTGACAGTCTGTGAGAGCCATAGTTTTTTCTGGAAATATGCAGATGGTAAAGCTGCAGCGCTATATGATTATAAGAATCGTCCAAGAAGGCAGGATATAAAGTCAGAGGACAGATGGTATAGGGAAAACGGCTCAATTTACATAACCAAAACAGATATCCTTTTGAAAGATAAAAACCGCCTTGGCGGCAAGATTGAGATGTTTATAATGAGCGAGGAGGAATCAATAGAAATAGATTCATTACACGAGCTTCAATTGCTTGATATAATAATGAAAGAAGATGGATACAAAGGTTAAAACAATTAAGATTGGTAAACGTGTTATTGGCGAAGGGCTGCCCTGTTTTATTATCGCTGAGATAGGGGTTAATCACAACGGCAGCATGAAGATCGCCAAGAAGCTTATAGATATGGCTGTTGAGGCAGATGCTGATTGTGTTAAATTCCAGATGAGGAATTTAGAGGCACTCTATAAAAGAGATGCCCTTGAGAATACCATAGGCGAAGACCTCTCTGTTCAATATACAATCTCCCTTTTAAAAAAGTTTCATCTGTCAACTGAGCAGATGAAAGAGCTATCAGAGTATTCTGCACAAAAGGGGATAATGTTTATGTGCACGCCGTGGGACAAGCCGAGTGTTGATGAGCTTGAAAGAATAAATGTGCCTGCCTATAAGGCAGCATCTGCTGATATGACTAATCTTGACTTGCTTGACTATATTGCAAAGACAGACAAACCTTTAATGGTTTCAACAGGCATGTCAACTATCAGCGAGATTGAGAAGACAGTGGAATTCTTAAAAGAGCGGAATGTTGCTTTTGCACTTCTTCACTGCAACAGTACATATCCAGCGCCATTTAAGGATATAAACTTAAGATTTATGGTTGAACTGAAAAAATATGGCGTGCCAGTCGGATATTCAGGCCATGAAAGGGGGATTGCTGTTTCTGCGGCTGCAGTGGCCCTTGGCGCCTGCATAATTGAAAAGCATTTTACCTTAGATAGGACAATGGAAGGCCCTGACCATGCAGCGAGCCTTGAATTCTCAGGCCTGCAAAAACTTGTAAGGGATGTAAGGAATATTGAGCTTGCAATGGGGACGAATCATAGATGGCTTACTCAGGGCGAGAAGCTGAACAGGGAGAATCTCGCAAAGAGCCTTGTTTCTACAGTTGATATTAAAAAAGGTGAAATCATAACCTTGGAAATGATAGTAGTTAAAAGCCCTGGAAGGGGGATTTCGCCGCAGAAGATTAATGAATTAACAGGCAAAAAGGCAAACAGGGATATTGAGGCAGACGACTATTTTATTGAATCT
>JAHFEP010000331.1 GCA_023248415.1 Nitrospirota bacterium | reverse complement strand
TTCTGAATGCCTTTAAAGAAGCAGAGGCGCTTTCTGATGAAGATGTGATGGCAAAGGCAGGCCTTGATGAGTCAAGGCTTGATATGGTTGTTGGGTGGCTCAGCGCAAAGGGAGCGCTGTCAGTTTCTGAGATAGGAAGAAACGAGATTGTCTCGCTCACAGATATTGGTAAAAGATATGCAGCAGCAAAGATACCAGAGCTTCGTATTGTTAATGAATTAAAGGAAGGGAAAAAGTTTACAATCAAAGACCTCCAGCAGAGAGGCGACATGGAGCCGACAGAGATAAGCTCTGCCATTGGCGCATTAAAAGAGGAAAGGTTCATCTCCATTGGAGAGGGAGGGTATTTAACCCTTTTAAGAGAAATCCCCTTTGATTCACCTATTTCTTGGCTTCAAGAAACAATTAAAGTGTTATATGAGAGGGAGGAAACCGATAAAACAACGCTCGGAGAAAAACTACAAGAGACCATTGACCTTCATCACAGAAAAAGGGGAAAGGCAAAAGGCATATTCAGGATACAGGAGAAGGTAAAGAGAAGATTTGCACTTACTGATGACGGAAAAGGTCTTTTACAGGCATTATCAGGAAAGGCGGTTTCAGCAGAAGAAATCTCCCAGTTGACGCCTGCTATGCTAAAAGATGGAAGCTGGAGGGGCAAGGGCTTCAGGAAATATAATATCTCCCTTCGTCCGCCGAGGATTTCTGCTGGCAGAAAACATCCTTACAGAGAATTTCTTGATTTTACAAAATATAAGCTCGTATCAATGGGCTTTGAGGAGATGAGGGGGCCGCTTGTTGAGGCAGAGTTCTGGAATAATGATGCGCTTTATATGCCGCAATTTCATCCTGCAAGGGATATACATGACGGTTATTTTTTAAAAGAGCCTTCTCATGCAAAAAAGATAGAGGAGCCTTTTTTGAGAAATGTAAAGGCAGTTCATCAGAGCGGCGGTAAGGCAAAATCAAGGGGCTGGAGATATACATTCAGTGAGGAGCGCGCAAAACAGCTTGTGTTAAGAAGCCAGGGGACTGCTGTGTCAGCAAGAAGGCTCGCAGGAAAGCCGAATATTCCGGGAAAATATTTTTCCATTGCAAGGTGCTTCCGCTATGAGCAGGTGGATGCAACACACGCAACAGATTTTTTTCAGATAGAGGGCATTGTGCTTGGCGAGGGTATAAACTTTAGAACCCTGCTGGGGCTTCTGAAACTATTTGCCCATGAGGTTGCAGGCGCAGAGATAAGCAAGTTTCTTCCTGCATACTTTCCATTTACAGAGCCGTCTGTTGAGCTTCATGTAAAGCATCCAAAGCTCGGATGGATGGAGCTCGGCGGCGCAGGACTTTTCAGGCCAGAGGTTACAATTCCGCTTGGAGTTGATGTGCCTGTTATAGCGTGGGGCTTAGGCCTGGACAGGATGGCGATGGTTGCGCTCGGTTTGCACGATATTAGGGATTTGTTTTCAGGGGATTTGGATTTGATAAGGACACTGAAGCTGGAATATTAATTATTATGCCGACGATTACAGTAATAAAAAGTGATTTAGAGAATTTATTAAAAAAGAAGCTCACCATTGACAAGCTTGAGGATTATCTTAAATGGACAAAGGGAGAGGTCAAAGGCTATGATGAAAAGGCTGATGAGCTCAAGCTTGAGCTTAATGACAGCAACAGGCCTGACTTGTGGTGCTCTGAAGGGATTGCAAGGCAGATAAGGTGGAGGCTCGCGAATAAAAAGGAGGCATATCCATTTTTAAACAAAAAAACAAAGAATGAAATTATTGTATCAAAGGAATTAAAAGATGTAAGGCCCTATGTTGCCGCATGCACTGCAAAAGGGATTAAGGTAACAGATAATGTCCTCACACAATTAATCCAGACGCAGGAAAAGCTCTCCTATATCTTTGGCAGAAAGAGGCACGGGATTGCCATCGGTGTCTACAACTTAGAGAAGATAAGATTTCCAGTTTATTACAAGGCAGTGAGGCCAGAGAATGTTTCTTTTGCCCCGCTCGGTTTTGAAGAAAAGATGAGCCTGAACGAAATACTCAGCCGGCATCCAAAGGGAAAAGAATTTGGCGGGATATTAAAAGGCAAGGAGATATATCCTCTACTGTCAGACAGCGAAGACAAGATACTCTCTTTTCCACCAATAATAAACAGCAGGGAAATCGGCGAGGTGAAGGTCGGCGATGAGAATTTATTTGTAGAAGCAACAGGAACGGATATCAGGCTTGTTGTTCTTGCAATAAATATCATGGCAGCAACTCTTTCTGACAGAGGAGCAGACATTGAGCCTGTGCAGGTAAAATATCCATTTACAACAGAGCTT
>JAHFEP010000032.1:13772-18864 GCA_023248415.1 Nitrospirota bacterium | reverse complement strand
TTTTGTCTACCTTATGAATTGT
This sequence comes from Nitrospirota bacterium, assembly GCA_023248415.1. Lineage (GTDB taxonomy): Bacteria > Nitrospirota > CAKKRA01 > 9FT-COMBO-42-15 > 9FT-COMBO-42-15 > 9FT-COMBO-42-15. Next base: position 18,842 of record JAHFEP010000032.1, on the reverse strand, counting down.
TGTAAAAACTTGATGAGTCTCTTCCTTCTTCTTGCCCTTTCCATCACTGCCGTCGCCTTTTGAGGGCTGTTTTTTAAAGGACGATGCATGCCGTGACACTGCAGGCTCGTATGCGCCATTTAATACAAAGCGTGAAACAAGCTCCTGCAGCTTCTCGCCCTGGCTGGAAAGCTGGTCTGCTGATGCTGCAAGCTCTGTTGCGCCAGAGGCGTTCTGCTGCACCATCTCTCTCATCTTTTCCATTGTCTTTACAACCTGCTCTGTGCCTGAGGACTGCTCTTCTGTTGAAGAGCTTATCTCTTGTGTTATTTCATTAAGGTTTTCTGCTGCCTTTCCTATCTGCTTGCTTCCTGCTGATTGCTCCTGCGTTGCAGCGCTTATCTCCTGTGAGTATTTTGTCGTTTCTCTGACTGCTTCTTCTATCTTCTTTAATGCGGTCTTTACTTCTTCGCTTAGGCTTACGCCTTGTTTTACTATGCTCGTGCTGTTTTCCATGTGCTTTACTGCATCCATTGCCTCTTGCTGGATGCCTGAAATAAGCTCGCTGATTTCTCTTGTGGATGTTGCAGAACGTTCTGCAAGCTTTCTCACCTCTTCTGCAACTACTGCAAAGCCTAAGCCTTGCTCTCCTGCACGAGCAGCTTCAATTGCTGCATTTAAGGCAAGGAGATTGGTTTGCTCTGCTATATCATCTATCACATCTACAATCTTTCCTATATCCTTTGCCCGTGAGCCGAGTATGGATATTGTATCTGCTGAGCTTGTTATAACCTTGTTAATCTCTTCTATGCCGTTGGCTGATTTGATTGTTGCGTCTTTGCCAAAATCTACTGCTACTATGGATTTTTGCGAGAGGTCTTTTAATCTTTCTGCTGTCTCTGCTACTCTTGCAATGGAGGTTACCATTTCTTCTATTGATGATGATGTCTGTGATACTGATGATGATTGATTCTGTGTGTTCTTTGCCACATTCTGTATGTTTGTTGAGAGTTCATGGACAGTTGATGTGATTTCTTCTATTGCTGTTGATGTTGTTTCATTGCTTCTTGCTGATTGCTCTGCTGTTGCTGCTATCTGGCTGGTTGCTGATGCTATCTGGTCTGAGCCTTCGCGCATTTCAGAGACTATATTGCGCAGGCCTTCTATCATCTTCTTAAATGCCTTTCCAAGAACATCCTTATCTGATTTCGGGGCTATATCATTTCTTAAGTCACCCTCTGCAATTGCCTCTGCTGTATGCGATATAGATTTAAGATATATGCTCATCTCTTTCAGTGACCGCCCCATTACTCCGAGTTCGTCCTTAGAATTAATCTCAATAGTATCTGACAATTCGCCGTTAGCGACATTCTTAACAAAACCCACCATCCTGTTTAAAGGCATGGTAATATTTCGAACCAATAACCAGAGTACCGTGATAGCTATAGCCAAAGAAATGGTTAATACAAAGGTCATGCTGACAATAACCTTTTTTACCGAGGTTCTTTTAGCCTCTTTCATGGCTGCAAGAAGGGCATCTGTTTTTTTCCTTCCCTTGTCAATCTGCACTATTGTGCGATTGTGATTATAACCAAGAATAACCTTGCCCAATTTTGCGTCTTCATGAATAATATCTAACTCAACAGATTCATTTCTGAATGACTCTTTATCGCCAGCGCTTGCCAAAGTCTTTCCTTCTGAATTTTTAAATTCCACATACGATATATCCGGGTCTTCAGTGGCTACCCGTGCATAATTTAATAACCCTGAGAGGTCAAATGAGACAATTGCAGAAGGAGCAATCTCAGCCAGCAGCCTTGCCACCTGCTTTGCCTTAATCTCTTCTGATTCTTTGCTTGCTTTGGTCTGCTCTGCAAACATCTCATCCACAACCTTGCCAGATGCTGTAAGGAGGTTTTCCAGAGCATTATTCTGTAAGAATAAAGCAAGAAGGCTGGTTATCAAAAACAGTCCGAACAGGACTATAACAATAGAGCCAATAAACTTTCCCTTTAGGCTTGTCATCAGGACATTAATCATGACACCCTCCCATCCATATATTTTTTTCTACTTGTCATACGGGGCAATCTTCATGGCCTTCATGGCCTTTTTAAGCCCATCCGTTGGGATTGGTTCTACAAATCCATTTATATTTGCTGCTGCTGCCGCCTTGGAATCAGGTGTTATTTTTAATATGGCGGTTTTTACCTTATTTGCCGTCTTGGAATCTGTTTTTGGTGATGCAGAAAAAAACCACTCAGGATACAACTCTGTAGTGTGGATAAAGGGGAAATTAGCGGTTGTTCTCTGGTCTACAATCACAAAATCATCTATCTTGATTTTGCCCTCCTTTTCCATTGTTTCAAGCATGCCTGAACGGATAAATGCCGCATCAATCACCCCTGCCTTAACAGCAAGAACAAGGTCATCCTGCTTTTGCCCTTCCTTGAGGGAGGCAAGGTCCTTGCGCACATCTATACCCTGTTTGTGGAGATGATAGGCCTGAAAAAGAAATGCCCCTGCTGCTGTTTTGGGGTCCCTGCTCATCACATTTTTCCCCTTTAAGTCACTTGCCTTGGTAATCCCATTGCCCTTCTTGGCAATGATTACGCCGGCAAACTGGCTTCCTGTCTTTTTATTTAAAGTAGCCAAATAGGTGAAACCATTTTTTTCATTAACATGAACAGATTGGACAGGATTGGCAAGAAGAAAGTCAACCTCTTTTCTTTCTATAGAACCAAGGAAACTGGCCGCGGTGAGAGGAATTAATTTTACAGGCTGCCCGAGCTCAGAACTGAGGTAATTGGCCAATTCGCTCCACTCTTTCACAACCTGAAGTTCGCCCCTCGCAGCATTCACACCTATCCTGATCTCGGCGATAGCGCTTTGGCTTAGATAGGCCATGGATAGACAAAAAATTGTTGCAGCAATAATTATTTTTTTCATTTTACATTTCCTCCTTTTTTATTTTTTCCTTATTTTGATGAAAAGGGTTAATTATTTAAGAAAAGACTTAAGGCTTCCATTTACAGACAGAAGCCTCTTTGAAGGCTCTATATAAAAATCTTATAAAGCAACAAACATGCCAATATAAAATAGAGTTTAATATCAAAGGGTTTTAATTTTGCGGTGTTTTGTTTAGGTAAGTTTTTAGGGCAGAAAGCCCTGATATGAAGGGGTTGTTTCTGGCGTTTTGCCTTGTTTCACTTTTTTCGTTTCTTTGCAGTTAGGAGGATATCAAGGTCAGCTTTATCCTGCTTTCTTCTGGCGGCCTGTTTATTCTTTATCAATTCATTTAAGCCAATAAAATAGACACCTTCGTTGCCGTATCGTCCTCTTCTTTTATTTTTCCATATCTCTTTAAAAGTGCATCCGTCAATTGAAGTAACAATATCTATTCTCACAGGTTCATATCCAAGCTGCATAATCCTACCCTCTTTACTGAAATCATTAATAGATAACTTTAAGGTTCCAAAACCAAACTCATTTAATGCGTTTAATATCTTCTCTCCATTTTTAATAGAAGGCTCTACTAAGATGTCCATATCCTTCGTATATCTTGGGACTGCATAAAAGGCAATCGCAAATGCCCCAACTATACAATATCTTACTCTATGCTTATTGAATAATCTTAATAACTCTTCGTAGTCCTTTTCGGGCTCTTTCATATTTAAGACCTTTCTTGATCTTAAAAACCATCTCCCTTAAAAGCTGCATTGTATCCAATCTCTCTGAAGGAGACATTGAAAGATAATAATCAATATCAAACTGACTTACAGATTTAAAGGATTTTGTTTTTTTTATCCAGACCTTTTTCATAACTTCTATAATTACTACTTTACTTCTTGAACTCCTCTCCCTCTTTAACCCATCCCCACCCTAACCCTCCCCTTGAAGGGGAGGGCACAATTTACCCTGCCCATGCAGCATGGGCGGGGTTTACCCACACAGTTCCCTGAATAGCCCATATAGATAGCAGCCTCAATGATGTTACTTGTCTAAGTATATCACAAAACAAGTCTGGTGTGTTTATAATCTTATCTGATATGCAATTATCTTTCTATAAAGTGTCTTTGGGTCTATGCCGAGGATTTTGGCAGCCTTTCCCCTGTGGCCATCCGCCTCTTTTAGCACTTATAGATTTGCTTTGAATCTTTGAGTCGCTTTTGGTATACTTAGCTCATGAATGAAACTACAGAAATAGACGCCTTAAAGTCAGTATTAAACGGATTTAAGAAGAGCGGAAAGATACCGCTTGCATATCTCTATGGTTCCTATGCAACTAAAACGCAACATAAGAGGTCAGATATTGATTTGGCAATATATATAAATACCGATGATAACGAAGAGGTGATAAGTATTATTGACACTATACTAATGGCAGTTGAAAGACCTGTTGAGATATTGAGGCTTGACGATGAAGAAGAATCACCATTTATAATTCAGGAGGCATTAAAAGGCATTCCGTTAATAGAGCCAGATACAGAGACACTTTATATGGTTGCTGACCGTGCCTTGCATAATACAGAAGATATTAGGTATAGAAGGACTATTGCCTCAGGAAAATTATGAACAACAGGATTGAAAAATTATTGACCTTTCTTGATGAGGTCATAGCTTATTTTATTCATAAGATTGAAGACGTTGACAGGGACAGGTATTTTGCAGACAGAGATATAAGGAACATACTTGATAAGACCATTAATGATATAATCCTTTGTATAGTGGATATTTCAGAAGAGATACTGAAAAGGAATAAAAGAAATATTCCAGAAACATATAAAGATACAATTCTTGCCTGCCATGAATTTTTAGGAGACACCGTATTAAAAATCGCGCCGCTCACAAAACATAGAAATGATGCTATTCATCAGTATCTTAAGATAAATTGGCAGAATATTTTTACTGTAAAGAGCAAAATATCTGATATTAAGGAATTTGAAGAAAAGGCAAAGAAATTAATATCAAAATAAGATGTTGATATTTAAGACTCAATCTTATACGAGATAATCTTCCTGTAGAGCGTCTTTGGGTCTATGCCGAGGATTTTGGCAGCCTTTCCCCTGTGGCCATCCGCCTCTTTTAGCACAG
>JAHFEP010000032.1:0-13762 GCA_023248415.1 Nitrospirota bacterium | reverse complement strand
TACATTAGCCTGTTCTTCTTTAATATCTTTTTTAAGCTGTTGAATCTCAAGGGGCAGGTCAGTCGGCTCAATTACAGAACCTGGCGAGAGGAGTATTGCCCTGTGTATTACATGGAGAAGCTCCCTTACATTTCCAGGCCAGTTGTATTCCATTATTAGCTCAAGCGTTTCAGGTAAGAGGACTTTTATGCCCGATGTTTTATTATTTTTTATAAAATATTCTGAGAGCAATGGTATGTCCTCTTTTCTTTCCCTTAGCGGCGGAAGTGTCAGACTCATCATGCTAATCCTGTAAAAGAGGTCTTTTCTAAATCTTTTTTCTTCCACCTCTTTTTTCAAGTCTTTATTCGTGGCAGATACTATCCTTACATCAACATTAACCTCCTTTGTCCCGCCAACCCTGAAAAAAGAGCCTGTTTCTATTACGCGCAGGAGTTTTGCCTGTATAGGGAGCGTAAGCTCGCCGATTTCATCTAAAAAAAGCGTGCCTTTGTTTGCAATCTCAAAAAGCCCTGCCTTTTGTTTGTCTGCGCCTGTGAATGCGCCCCTTTCGTGGCCGAAGAGTTCGTTTTCCAATATATTTTCCTGCAAGGCTGCGCAGTTGATTGGCACAAAGGGCTGGTCAGCCCTGTTGGAATTAAAATGAATCGCCCTTGCGAACAGTTCCTTTCCTGTCCCGCTTTCTCCATAAATCATAGCAGGGGAATTTGTCGGGGCTATCTTTGATACAAGCCTGAGGTTCTCTTCCATCCTTGTATTCTTTGTTAGTATCGTTGGTATCCTGTCTGTGTTTTTAACCCTTGTCCGGAGATATAGATTTTCTGTTACAAGCCTTTTCTTTTCTGCTGCATTCTTGAGCAGGATATCAAGCTTTTCAATCTTGAATGGTTTGGTAATGTAATCATAAGCAGACAATTTCATTGCCTCAATAGCAGTCTGAACTGTGGCATGGCCTGTCATAATAATTACTTCAGGAGAGAGCCCTTCTTCCTTAATCCTTTTTAAGACCTCTATGCCGTTCATCTGGGGCATCAACAGGTCTAAAATGACAACATCAAATTGTGTCTTTGAAACAGAATTAAAGGCATCCTGACCGTTTTCTACAAGCTCAGATTTGTATCCTTTTCGCTCAAGCTCTGTTTTCAAAACAGTTCCAAAATTTTTTTCATCATCTGCAATTAAAACTCTAATACCTTCCACTAAATAAACCTCTTAACAATTTCTCTAATCTCTTTCAGCCTGAAAGGCTTTTTCAATACACCGCAGACGCCAAGCTCCATCGCCTTTTTAACTATAGGGTCTGTTGCAGCAGCGCTGATTATCAGTATTTTTGCCTTTTCGTATCTTTCCTTAATAACCTTTATCACCTCAAGACCTGTTATCTCTGGGAGAAATATATCTACAATATATAAGTCATAAGCATTTTGCGCTATCTTCTTAAAAGCATCTATTCCGTCTCCTGCAATATGTATATCCAGATTCAACTCTTGAAGGCACTCGCAATAAAGGTTCCTTAAATTTTCATCGTCTTCAATAATAAGCAGCTTTTTGCTCATCTTACCCCTCACCCGAAAATTCAATTGGATGGTTTAGAAGATTCTGTCTATCAATAGGCAGGACATTTTTGTTCTGCTGATTTGCTCTAAGTTTCTGCTGGAGTTTACCGCGCAAAAATTTTTCGGGGGGGGGGGGGGGGTAAAAAATATATTTTATTTTCCATAGTCTCATAAACGTTTCCTGTTCTGTAGGGGCGGGTTTAAAACCCGCCCCTACATTGCTGCCGGCAGACTAATTGCAAATTTTGTGCCGATGCCTTCCTTAGACTCAACATCTATCTTGCCATTAAGTTGTGTTATTATCCCATATGCAATAGATAGTCCTAATCCTGTTCCCTTGCCAGGCTGTTTTGTGGTAAAGAACGGGTCAAATATTCTATTAATATATTCAGGCGGTATGCCGCATCCTGTGTCTTTAAATTCAATCTTTACCTCATCATCCATTTGATATGTCCTGATTCTAAGCTCTCCGCCGTTTTCCATTGCATCCATTGCATTTAAGGTCACTATAAGAAATACCTGCCTTAAGTCGCCCTCATTGGCAAGGACATCTGGTAGTTTTGAGTCATATTCCTTCATAACCCTTATTGATTGAAAACTTTGCTGGTAGATTAAGAGATTTAAAATATCATCAATGATAACATTTACCTTTTGACGGCCGATATCCTTTCCACCTTTTCTTGCAAAGGTTAGAAGGTTTTCTGTAATCCTTTTGCATCTGTATATCTCGTCTTCAATAATCTTCAGGTATCTTCTGATATCTTCATAATCAGGAATGGTTCTGTATGCATCATCCTTAAACCGTTCTATTAATGCCTCAGCGCAACCTGAGATTGCAGCCATTGGGTTATTGATTTCATGGGCAACGCCTGCTGCAAGCTGGCCAATGCCTGCAAGCTTGTCATTGTCAATTAATTTTTGCTCAAGCATACGTCTTTCTGTTATGTCTTCGCCAATGGATATAATAGCTATGACATAGTTGTTTTCTCCAAATATCGGCGTTCTTGTAACCCTGAATATCTTCCTTTCTTTTCTGTTAGGCTCAGGCGATTCTCTTTCATAAGAAATGGGTTTGCCGCTGTTTATTACATCAAGGAATTCTTTTTTAACAACAGCCAATGTATTGCCTTCAATTATTTCGCTGATATTTCTGCCTAATACATCCTCTTCCCTCTTTCCAAATTCACCTATTGCCCGTCCGCTGTTCCATAAGATTATATTCAGCTCCCTGTCTACAACATACAGGCTTACAGGAAGGCTGTCTATTATCCTTCTTGTAAATTCCTTTTGCGATAAAGAATTATCAACAATATTCATAAAACCCAAAGCGACTTATTTACCCCGTTAGAAAACCACGCTCTTGTCTGCCGGCAAACAGGGCCGGCAGGAGCAAAGACTTTCTAACGGAGTTTACCTGTCTGTATTAATACCGATATTTTATTATGGGCCTCTTGCAAAACTGTTTGTCATCCCCGAATGCCTCTATATTCCCGCTCAGAATCGCTGCGAGAATGACAGAATTGGGACTTTTGCAAGAGCCTCTTATAACCCGTAAAATAGACATAGAAAGTTGTCATTGCGAGCAAAGCGAAGCAATCTCTAATCCCCCTTTTATCCCCCTTTAGTAAAGGGGGAAATAGGGGGATTATTGCCACGCACCCTTCGGGTGCTCGCAATGACGTGTAATTCAATGCTTTCATTGTTCTATGTCTATTTTTCGGTATAACAAAAATTAAAGAACAACGGAAGGATGCTTATTTCCCCCTGAAATTATCTATAAATATGTCTTAAATATACCACCCTTTTTTGTTTTGTCAATACGAAAAAAAGATAACAATTATCTACTTTCAAGTATTGAGGCAAGATGCCTGATAGTGTTTCTTTTTCTACACACTTTTTTATGGAATTTTGCCTGATGATGTTATTCTTGACAATATGCATCTATATGGGGTAATATTTTAAATATAAAGGAGATATTAATATGCCGACTTCCTTGACTGAAAAAAAGATATATACATACGAGGATTATCTTAATATTACTGATGACAAAAGATACGAACTTATAGAAGGAGAGCTTATAATGGTGCCTGCGCCATTTACTTATCACCAAAAAATATCAAGAGAATTGGAATTTGAATTATTAAAATTTGTCAAGGAGAATAACCTTGGCGAGGTTCTTTATGCCCCCTGTGATGTTGTTCTTAGCAATGAGAATGTTGTTCAGCCTGACATCCTCTTTATTTCAAAAGAGAGGCTGAATATTATAGGAGAAAAAAATATACAGGGACCGCCTGACATTGCTATTGAAATAGTCTCTGAGGATAGCGCCTATAGAGACCTGATACAGAAGAAGAGGCTTTATATGCAGTCTGGCGTAAAGGAGTTCTGGCTGGTAATCCCAAAAGAAAAACAGGCAGAGGTTTATATACTTGAAAAAGAAGGCTATCAACTTTTTAAGAGATATGGCGAAGGTGATATTCTAAAATCCCCTCTCCTTAAAGGATTAACAATAGAGTTGAAAAAGATATTTTAGCAGGCTCTTAAAAAACGCACAAAATGCCCCTGAATGTCATTCCCGCAGAGTTTCTGAGCGGGAATCCAGACACATTCTCATTGTAGGGGCAACCCTATGTGGTTGTCCCTGTCTGGGCGGCCACATAGGGCCCGCCCCTACTGCAGTTTTTTCTTCAGTTCGTGCAGTTTGTTTAATGCCTCTAAAGGTGTCATATTCAGGGTGTCAATGCCAAGCAGTTCTGCTATAATCGGACTTGCCTGTGTTGTGAAGAGGTCAATCTGTCTTGTAATCCCCCCCTTCCCCCCTTTAGTAAAGGGGGGTGAGGGGGGATTTTTACCCCCCTCTGCAATTTTCGGCTCTCCTACTTCATTTAGCTCGCCACTTTCTAAATTTAAGAGTATCTCCTTTGCCCTTTCAATCGTTTCCTTTGGCAGGCCTGCAAGCCTTGCAACCTGAATGCCGTAACTTCTGTCTGCGCCGCCTTCAATTATTTTTCGCAAAAATATTATCTCGTCGTTCCATTCCTTGACTGCAATATTATAGTTCTTTATGCCTTTTAGTGTTATAGCAAGCTCGGTCAGCTCATGGTAGTGTGTTGCAAAGAGTGTTTTTGACAATATCCTATTATGTATATATTCTGCAACTGCCCATGCAATGCTTATGCCGTCAAAGGTGCTTGTGCCCCTGCCGATTTCATCAAGGATAATCAAGGATTTTGATGTTGCATTGTTAAGGATATTTGCTGTCTCATTCATCTCTACCATAAATGTGCTCTGTCCTTCTGTTAAAAAATCTGATGCGCCAATCCTTGTGAATATGCGGTCTACAATGCCTATGCTCGCCTCTTTTGCAGGCACAAAGCTGCCGAGTTGCGCCATTAATACTATCAGGGCAACCTGCCTCATATATGTAGACTTGCCTGCCATGTTCGGCCCTGTAATTATAATAAGCATGTTTTCATTATTATCAATAAGGGTGTCATTTGGAACAAACCTTTCTCCTGTAATGCTTCGTTCAATTACAGGGTGTCTTCCGTCAACAATCTTTATTGAATCACCGTCATTTATCTCTGGTTTTATATAATTATAGTCTGCTGCTATTTCTGCCATGCTGCAGAGAACATCTGATTTTGCCAATGCACGAGCTGTTTTTTGTATCCTCCTTGTCTCTTTTATAATATTGTTTCTTAATTCATTGAACAGTTCCTCTTCAAGCCTGCATATCTTTTCCTCAGCGCCAAGAACCTTTTCCTCGTATTCCTTTAATTCAGGTGTGATAAACCTCTCTGCATTTGTTAAGGTCTGTTTTCTTATGTAATCTTCAGGAACAAGATGGAGGTTTGCCTTTGTAATCTCTATATAATAACCAAAGACCTGATTATATCTTACCTTCAGAGAATCTATCCTTGTCCGCTCTTTTTCCTTTTTCTCAATATTTAGAATAAAGCCTTTTCCCTCTTTGCTTATTGCCCTTAGTTCATCAAGCGGTTTGCTGTAGCCATCCTTTATCATTCCGCCTTCAGTAATGGTATGGGGCGGGTTGTCTGCAATTGCCTTTTCTATAATATGATAAATGTCATCAAGGATATCAATATCTGAATGTATCTCCTTTATCATCTCTGTCTTTATATCTGATATGCTGTCTTTAATCTTTGGCAGTTTATGAATGGAATTTTTAAGGCCGATTAAATCGCGCGCATTTGCTGTGCCGAGCGTAATCCTTCCTGTTATCCTTTCTATATCAGAGATGTCCTTTAAGCATGTTCCTATCTTATTTCTTATAGCAAACTCTTCCTTAAATACCTCTACTGCGTCAAGCCTATTCTGAATATTGCTCTTAGAGAGGAGGGGCCGTGCCACCCACTGCTTTAAGAGCCTTGCGCCCATTGGCGTCTCTGTCCTGTCAATTACTGACAGCAGCGACCCCTTTCTCTCCCTGTTTCTGATATTCTCCATCAGTTCAAGGTTTTTTATTGTGGATGTGTCCATGAGCATAAAATCAGCGGGATTGTAGAGCTTCATGGATGTAATATTTGTTAAATCAGACTTCTGGGTCTCTTTTATATAAGAGAGCAGGGCACCTGCTGCATTTACTGAGAGGTCTTCTTTTTTACATCCAAAGCCTTCCAATGACTGTGTTTTGAAATGTTCGGTAAGTGTTTTATAGGCGCTGTCAGTTGAGAATTGCCATGCATCATAATGATTAACAAGGATATGACTATTTTCAGATAGATTTAATAATTCGGGATGCCTTTCGCTGTCCTTTGGTATCAGCGCCTCCTTTGGCATGAAGTGTGAAAGCTCGTCTATCAAATTTTTAGTCTTATATTCATCGGCAAATTCAGAGACAAAAAAATCGCCTGTAGAGATATCAAGAACAGCAAGACCTGCCCTTTCAATATCCTTTGCCTCTGATACCTTCTTAAAAACAGGATATACAGCAGCAATAAAATTATTCTCCTTAGAGTCAAGCAGCAATGGGTCAATGGCTGTGCCAGGTGTAATAATGCGCACGACATCTCTTTTGACAAGACCCCTCACCTTAACCCTCTCCCCAGAGGGGAGAGGGGAGGGTGAGGGGGCATCTTCCAACTGCTCACAGATTGCAACCTTAAAACCTTTTTTAATCAGCTTTGCAATATAAGTATTGGCAGCGTGATAGGGTACGCCGCACATTGGGACATCCTGACCCTTTTCCCTGTTTCTTGCAGTAAGGGTTATCTCAAGGACTTTGGATGCAACAATGGCATCATCATAGAACATCTCATAGAAGTCGCCCATCCTGAAGAAGAGGATTGAGTCTGTATATCTTTCTTTAATCTCTTTATATTGGACTAAAAGCGGGGTGGCGCTCATAATTAAACATTTACTGATATATTACACTATAAATCGGCATTGATTTATCCACACCTTTAAAAATTGCGTCGCCGACATACTCCAGCACAACCTTGTGTCCAATGACATTATCATAATAAGACAGTGTTGTGCCGCTGTATGAACCAGTATCCTCAAAGGTTATTGAATTTTTCATATCCTCAACAACATCCTTGCTCACAGCTATTCCTGTATTGTATATAGAGCCGCTTTCATCTACTGCAACACCGCCTATCATCTTCTTCTTTGGAAATTTTTTGTATACATATTCCCTGAAATTTTCTATTTCCCTTGAATCAGTAAGGCTGTATGCAAGTGAGTTAAGCATTTCGTCAAATTCATGCCCTTCTTTTTCAACCGGTATAGAGGCTTTTGCAGCAGAGAGCCTGCCTGCAATATTCACATTTCTTCCGATAACTGTTGTATCCTTTTTTCTTTCGTCTATCATAAAGTTTGCAATATATACCCTTCCAGTATGGATGCTGATGCCCATCTGGTAATGCGTCTTGCCCTGCTTTCTCAGATCCTCCAATCTCTTTTGAATCAGTATTGCTGTCCTGACTGCATTCTGGCTGTCTGTTTCCTTCGGGGTCGGGACGCCATAAATTATCATAACACCATCGCCAGTAAATTTATCTATTCTGCCGCCTAATTTAGATGTAATCTCTGTAATCGGGTCAAAGATATTGTAGAGCTGGTAAGTAATCTCTCTTTCGGAATAGCCCCTTTCTGATGTCTTTGTAAATCCCCGCAAATCTGCAAAGAGTATTGCAACCTTCCTTGCATTATTTGTTACTGAGGTTGCGCCTGTAAATCTGTAGAGCCTGCCTTCTGAAAACAGCTTGTCCTCTTTTGTCTTTGTTGACTCAATTGGATAGAGTATTATCTTTTTCTGGATGGCTTTAATTATCTCTGTTTTTTGCAGACCCTGTATTATTTCCTTAAAAGAGTTAAAAAGCAGGCTCCAGTTTTCAAATGTCTTTGCAGTATTTATAATAGTTGGATTAGAAAAAAGCTTTCTGCCTGTATCTTCATAATCAATGAGGAGGTATTCTAAGACATGCCTGTTAAATATCATTTTTATTATGCCTGCATCTTCTATTAAACGGTTTTCTGGAATGCCTTTTAAATGCCCTTTGACTAATTGAATCAGAGTCCTTTCCCTTTCTTCAAGGCCTTTTTTAATACGCTTGTGCAATATTACATAAATCTCATTAAAGGTCTTGAAAGGAAGCGAGTATCTCTTGTTATATTCAGAAAGAATATCCTGCAGGTTAATCCTTCTAATCTCTATTTCTGTCAAGGTAAACTGGTCATTTATTATGCTTACAATCAGGTTGTCATTAAAGTTCACGCCAAGATTAAATTGAACCATTCTCTCTTCTGTCTGTGATACCTTTTGATAGGAGATGTTCATTGCAGAATTAAAGAGCCCGCTCAGCATCGGGTGCATCTGGTATTTGATATTATTTTTGACTCCTCTTTTGCTAAAGTAGTCGGTTAATATGTTTGAAAAGTCTTTTGAAAAGGCAAGCCAGAAGAGATTAACCAGCCCTATCCTTCGCTCGTATCTTATTACGTTTACTATTATATTTACAAGGTTATCTAAATACTCCTTTTCTATGGTCATAAGCTGCTTTTCACTTGCAGCAGCATGAGCAGATGCATGGTCTTCCCTGCTCAGGATTAGATTATACAGGTAGTGTATATATTGCTGTGTTTGGTTTCTCAATAGTATGGGAAGCTCCACATTTATCTCGCCTTCACCCTTTTTTATTATATTCTCCTCAGGCAAAAGCGGGATGCTGCCGCCAAAGAGATATTCCATCTCCTCTGCGCTTCCAGTAGAAAACTTCAGACTGAGTCTGTCTTTTTCTGATAGATAATATTGTTCCATAATTTTACTCTTACCGTCATTGCGAGCGCAGCGAAGCAATCCTTAATTGCTGCGATTGCTTCGTCGCTAACGCTCCTCGCAATGACATCATATCTTGTGATGCTTGTACTCTTCCATAATCTTCTGCATATCTTCCCATGTATATTTTTTATCATTCGGGTTTCTCAAAAGATATGCAGGGTGAAATGTCGGCATTAATTTTATTCCTTCGTATGTATAAAACTTTCCACGAAGAGAGGTTATCTTCTCCTTTGTCTTTAACAGTGTTTGTGCTGCAAATGTTCCCAGCGTACATATAATCTTTGGATTAATAATCCTGAGCTGCTCCTTTAAAAACGGTTCGCAGGCAGATATCTCATCCTCTAACGGATCCCTGTTATTCGGCGGCCTGCACTTTATTATATTGGCAATATATACGCCCTCTCTTTTTAATTCCATTGCCTCAATAATCTTTGTCAAAAGCTGTCCTGCCTTGCCAACAAATGGTTTTCCCTGAATATCTTCATCTCCGCCTGGCGCCTCGCCTACAAATACAATCTCTGCCTTTTCATTGCCAGAGCCAAAAACGATATTCTTTCTTTTTTGATGAAGCCTGCACCGTTTACAGTCTCCAATCATCCTTTTCACATCTTCAAGGGTCTTGGGTTTAATATCTGCTGACAATTTATTTTCTGACAAACGGGACACCTGTCCTACAGATGCTCCCGGTTCTGAGCTCTTAGCTATTAGCTTTGTATTTAATGAAACAGGCAATTCATTAATGCCTATCTCTTTTAGATAAGTTAGATAGTTTTTTATATTATTGACTGTTTCTTGATAATCCATTCTATTCATGAAAGGCCTTTTCTTACAGGCGGGACGCCTGTCCTACTTTTCTTATACCCCTCTTTCCTAATCCCCCTGCATCCCCCTTTAGAAAAGGGGGAAATATCTTAATTGGGCAACCACAGGGGGCTGCTCCTACATTTGAATTTTTGCTACTATCTCCTCATACCTCTTGCCCATTGCTTTAAAGGAGAGCCTTCTTTTGTCTCCTCCTAAATTTTCAAGATAGACTGAAAGCCTCTCTTCTGGCAGCAGGTCTTCTGCCTTTTCAGCCCATTCAATAACTGTTACACCTTTGCCTTTTAAATATTCTGACAAGCCAATATCTTCTATCTCAGCAATATTATTTAGCCTGTATAAGTCAATATGATAAAGGGGCAGCCTACCCTTGTATTCGTTCACAAGAACAAATGTCGGGCTTGTGATAAATGCCTTTTCAACATTCAGACCTTTTGCAATCCCCTGTGTAAAGGATGTCTTGCCTGCGCCAAGCTCTCCATAAAGGCAGATAATGTCGCCATCTCTTAATAGCCTTCCTAACTTCTCTCCGAGTTTTTTAGTCTCATCAGGACTGCTGGTTGTAATTGTAATTTCACTGCCCATCATTATAAAAATAGGGTTCAATCGCTTTCAAATTATAGGACATTCAAATAAATCAAAAATCAAATATTAAAAATCAAAATTACAACTTAAAATTCAAAGATATAAAATAAAGGTTTAAAAATTTTAAATTTTTATTTATCATTTTACATTTTGATTTTTACATTTTAATTTAAATATGCTTGACAACTTGACCCCCGGACCCATTGACCCCTTTTATGCGCCCTTTGCTATAGCCTTGACAATATCTGCCTTGCCCACAATGCCCACCAACTTATCACCCTTCACTACAGGAAGGTGATGTATCCCCTTTTCAGACATTATAGTTGCTATCTCCTCTAAAGGGGCATCCTCCTTTATTGTTATAACATTCCTTGTGCAGATGTCGCCGACCTTGACAGCAGCCATTTTTTTAATATCCTCTTCAAGGTGTTTTGGGTTTTCAAGATAAATAAATGAGTCAAATAGGTTTATTATAGTCGGTATATGAAGCCTCTTTTTCTGGCTTATCAGGTCATTCTCTGTTACTATGCCTATAAGCTTCCCATTATCATCAAGAACAGGCACACCGCTTATCTTGTGGTTAATCAGTATACGCGCAAGCCTTTCAATAGTCATCTCTGGTGTTACTGTGTAAACATTTTTGGTCATTATATTTTTTGCAATGGTCATTAGAACCTCCAAGTTATATAGTGTCTGAGTAACATAGTGCTTAGTTGCATAAATTAGCGTCTTATATTTGTCATTTCTGCGTGTATCTATCAGGAATCCAGTCTTGTCTATTTATAGATTCCCGCTCAAAAACGCTGCTGGAATGACATACCAGAAATGTACAGAACTGTTAGGTACAGCACACTAAATAATAGCGTCAGAGTATCAGAGTATCTACTTTGTTACTATGACACTATGACACTTTTACACGCCTCTGGTATTTTTTCAATTACATCCCCTGCAATCAGACCCGATTCACCCTTTTCCTTTTCTGCAATATCTCCGGCAAGGCCGTGCAGAAATACACCTGCTATTGCAGCGCTGACTGGTGAAACCTTCTGGCATATCAAACCAGCGGCCATTCCTGTTAATACATCGCCTGTGCCGCCTGATGCCATTCCGGGATTTCCTGTATTGTTTATATATACATTACCATCTGGTTCAGCTATTACAGTATTTGCGCCTTTTAAAACAACAATTACATTATATTGCTCTGCTGTCTTTCTTGCAATAGCAATCCTGTCCCTGTTTATCTCGTCTGCTGCGCTGTTGAGCAGCCTTGATAGCTCGCCGGGGTGGGGTGTGATAATAACCTGTGCCTTTGCCTTTTTCAATATATCTGCATGTCCTGCTATGGCGTTTATAGCGTCTGCATCAATAACCATTGGCATCCTGACTTCTCTTATCAATTCCCTTACAAGCTGCGTTGTCTCCCTGTTCTGTGAAAGACCGGGTCCAATTGCAATAGCATCTGCCTTTTTAAGAAAATTTAAAATCTTATTTTTTGCAGCAGGGCTTATTGTCTGTTCATTTGTCTGCGCAAGGGGCAACGTCATTGCCTCTGTGAGCTTTGTTTCAAAAATATGATTAAGTCCTTCAGGCACGCCAAGCGTTACAAGCCCTGTGCCAATCCTCAATGCAGAGAGTCCTGCCATAACAGCAGCGCCTGTTAGCCCCGGAGAACCAGCTAATATGAACAGATGGCCGAACTCCCCTTTATGCGCATCAGGTCTTCTCTTTGGAAGAATTTGCGAAACACTCTCTTTTGTAATAAGATGTGTCTTTATGCTGCTCTTATCAATAAGGTCTTTTGGTATGCTTATATCAGCTATTTTCAAGGAGCCTGAATATTCAGCGCCCGGATATATAAGGTGCCCAATCTTTGGAAGACAGAATGTTACAGTCAAATCCGCCCTTACTGCACAGCCTTTAATCTGGCCGTTATCTGAATTAATGCCAGAGGGGATGTCTACTGCTATTACAGGCTTTTTAGACCTGTTGATTAAATCAATTGCCTTTGCGTAAATGCCTGATATATCCTTTTTCAGTCCTGTGCCGAATATTGCATCTATTATTATATCAGCCTTTTTAATGCCATTCTTTATGCCTGCGACCCCAGCATAAACTGGTACATTCATCCTTTTTATTATCTCAAGATTTGCCTTAGAATCCTTTGAAATCTCCTTTGCATCTGATAAAAGACAGACAGAGGCATCAGCGCCCTTATTTGCTGAATGCCTTGCAATTACAAGGCCGTCACCGCCGTTATTTCCTTTTCCGCATACAACTGTTATATTTTTGTTTTTCAGATTGCCATAGCGCTCTTCAATATGTCTTACTGTTTGTATGCCTGCATTTTCCATGAGGATAAGGCTTGGGATGCCGTATGTTATCTGGGCATCCTTATCCAGTTGTCTCATTTCTTCTGAGGTGGTAATCTTCATAGAACCCTTGAACCCTGAGCTATGGCTTTTCTCCTGTCAGCACTGCCTGTGCAATTGCATATTCTGTATCGTGTGAAAGGCTTATTAATATCTCTTTAACCCCTTGTAGTTCTGTTAAATCCTTTACCCTGCCAGAGACAATGGCAACAGGCGTGCCTTTTTCGTTGTTTACTATTTCTATATCAGTCCATTTTATGCCGCCGCTCCAGCCTGTTCCTATTGCCTTTAATATTGCCTCCTTTGCAGCAAGCCTTACTGCAAGGTGCTGATACGGATTGCTCTGGCGATATGAGTATTCCTGCTCCTTTTTTGTAAAGACCCTGTCAACAAAATGTTCATGCCACTTTGTTACTGCCTTTTCAATCCTGTTGATTTTTACCAGATCTATTCCAATACCAAAAATCATAGATTACCTTACCATCTCCTTCATCTCCCTGACAGCCCTTTCCATCCCGACAAGGACTCCCCTTGATACAATGCTGTGGCCTATATTAAATTCCTCTATCTCTCTTAACTGTGCAAGCCTCTTTACATTCTGATAATTCAGTCCGTGGCCTGCGTTTATCCCAAGCCCAAGCTTCTGTGCAATCTTGCAGGTATTCACAATCTTTTCAAACTCTGCATCCTGATCGCTCTGGAGCTTTGCATTTGCATATCTGCCTGTATGTATCTCAATGAAATCTGTATTTATCTTATGCGCTGCCTTTATCTGCTCCATGTCAGGGTCAATAAATAGGCTCACCTTTATACCGCCGTCATGCAGAAGGAGTATGATTGCCTTTAAATGGTCCTTATTCAGCGCAACCTCAAGCCCTCCTTCTGTTGTAAGCTCCTGCCTCTTTTCAGGCACAATAGTCACCACATCAGGTTTTATGTCAAGTGCAATCTTTACCATATCCTGCGTTGCAGCCATCTCTAAGTTGAGTTTTGTCTTTATAATATCTCTTAATAAACGTAAATCACGCTCCTGAATATGCCTTCTGTCCTCTCTCAGATGAACAATTATTCCGTCTGCGCCTGCGAGCTCTGCAAATACAGCAGCAAAGACAGGGTCAGGTTCA
>JAHFEP010000163.1:5337-6550 GCA_023248415.1 Nitrospirota bacterium | reverse complement strand
TTAGCGGGTCTATCCTTTCATAGGAATGTAAGAAAAGGACTCTTTTCAATACACCTCATCATGCGTTCCTATATCAATCAATAAAATCTCATCTTCTTTTAAAAACCTAAAAATTACACGGTAGTCATAGCTTACGCTAAACGCCCAAAGACCTTCAAGTCTTCCAGTAAGTTTATGGGTTCTTAATTTTGGATTAAAGGGATTTTTTGAAAATAATTCTATACTATCCCAAAACCTCTTTTTAATTGCATCGTTGCTTTTTACTTTTTTCTTATAAATCTTCTTAAATCCTTGATCCCAATTTATTTTAATCACTCTCTATGTCCTTGAATAATTCTTTTACAGTCCCCTTCTTTGTCATTCCCTTTTTCAAATTCCCAATTGCTTCTTTAGCCCTCTTTACAATAGCCTCTCTCTTTGCCTCAACAAGCTGCTTTTTTATAATGTCAATAGCGTATTCTTTATCGCCCATCGGCAGATGGCTAAATTCTTCTATTATTTTGTTTAGAATTGCGCTGCCCATTTATCTGAACCTCCTTTTAATCCGTTAAACAGGTCATCTTTTAATATAAAGTATAACACAAAAGGCTTTGGGTTTAAAGGCTATTTAAAATTATATCCTCTTTTATCATCATTTTTGCATATCAATCAGGGCAATCAGGGGGTCAGTCTTGCTTTTTGATGTTGCTGTCCTTAACAACCTGCTTATAGTAGAATAGTGCTTTTTTAAATGGGCAGCAACCTCCTTTTGGGTATATCCCCTGAATGTACAGCATCAAGTCATGAAAAATAAGTTTTTACGCTCTGCCTCTTTTACTCCCCTGCTCCCTGCAATATAAAATACTCTGCAATCTCTTTTAATGCCCCTTGAGAGGTCGCTTATTGATGTAATCCTAATTGGATAACAGGTTATTGCCAAAGGACCTCGCCAAATGGAAAAAGCAAACCTACGGCCTGCCTTTGCGCATCTTGTCTATCAGCTTGTCCTCGGAGAATGTCCATGAACCTGTTAAATCTCTCGTTGATATGTCGTTAAAAATATAACTGCCAGCCCCAAAATCAAGATAGAGATATTCAGGATGGTAGACATCTTGTGAAGGGTATTAAATTCGGACTTGAGTATTTCCTTTTTTGACACATCCTCTATCATGCGAATTTGGGCCTTGACTTCCCTTGCCTTTGCACCGACAACAAGGCCTGAATAAAAGGTTAA
>JAHFEP010000163.1:0-5237 GCA_023248415.1 Nitrospirota bacterium | reverse complement strand
TCATTAAGATATGTCCCGTTTGTGCTCTCTAAGTCCCTTATCACAAACTTATTCTCATATATATCTATGGCACAGTGTTTTCTTGAGACCTCTGGGTCGTTTATTATAATGTCAGAGCCCTCTCCCCTTCCTAAAATACATTCGCTCGTTTTAATCTGATGTTTTATCTCCATCCCGCTGCTGTCTGATATCACAACAAAAAACTCTTTATCTTCGGGTATTACCTTAAGCCTTCCTTGTGTAACCTGAACCTCTGCCTGTTTAACCTTGCCTGCCTCGTCAACCTCACCATACATCGTCTTTCCATAATCTTTCTCAACACCAGCGTCAGCAACTGCAGCGCTCTTTTCTGTATCATCAGGCGGAACCTCAATCTTTCTTTTATTTATATTAATATACTGGCAGACAGGACATTCAATCAATTCATTGGCCTTTACCTTTTCATCAGGCGCCTCGTAAATGGTAAGGCAATTCTCGCAGGCTATCTTCATCTTTTCCCCTTCACCCTGTTAGAAGCCTTGCTTCTAACAGCGCTCACATTTTACTAATCCTCGCCCTTTTCCTTCTCTCCTCTTTGGAAAGCCTCCTCGGATTCCCTTTCTTTTTTGTAGATGCAAAAGAGGTATAATCCTCTTCTTCTCCTTTATCATTCTGCTTATAATATGCAAGCTCTGTCAGCTTCTTTTCAAACTCGCTGCAGGAGAGGGCAACTGCGCCTCTGTTTACAGCGTAGGAGCTGACTTCCCTGTCAGAAGATACAACAACAATATTCTGTCCCTTAACTGACAATCTTTTTATAACATCGTCTGCCTTTTCTCCGAGCCGGGAATAGATTACATTCACGCCTCTTATAACATTTATACTTTCATCAGGCATACCGTTCTGCCAGCCGTCAAATACAACAGTTACATTATGCCTCTTTAATGCCCTGTATTCGCAGAGGAGATTAATCAGCGCCTCCCTCTTTGCCTCCAAATCTCCTATCAGACCGCTCTGTCTGCCAATAAAATTATATCCGTCAACTATTATATGCATCTTAAAAATATTTTACAAGCCAAGAATGTAAAAATCAAGAGATAAAAGGTAGCGGGATTTTATAGCAATGATTTACCTCGCATGAACTTAATGTATCTAAAGAATAAATAGACTAAAAACAGGACTATAATTAGTATAATCCCTGTATGTTCTATCCTCGTAATATCCTTCTTTAAGACCTCAAGGCTGCTTCCGCCCATGTAACCTGCCCCAGCCATTACAGCAATTGTAAAGATAGAAGAAACAGCATCTGCAATAATAAACTTCAAAACAGGCATCCTCATTATACCTGATACAAGAAATATTTGAGCCCTCAGGCCGACCAGATGCCTCCCTATCAGTATGACAAAAATCCCCTTCTTATTAAATTTACCCTCAAGCTCTGAAAACCTTTCAGGCGATAGAATCTTATGAAACTTCTGATGGGTAACAATCATACGGCCGTATTTCCTGCCAATAAAGTAGAGAAAGACATCTGCAATCAATACTCCTGAGTAAACTACAAATAAGGCAGGAATAGGTTTTACTACGTGAGTGGAGATAAAAAACCCGCAAAGAATAAGTGTGGCATCTTCTGGAAATGGTAATCCAATGCCTCCTAAAATAAGAAGAATGAAAAGGCCCATATATGGAAAGTGCTCTGCTATTGTCAAAATACTGTTCACAGACTCTCAAATACTATGAATAAGATAGATTACGAGGAAGCTTCCGATTGCAAGAATAGATATGGCAAGCAGCACATTGAGTATTTGTGATGGTCTATATGTATCCTCATTGATTTGTCTTTCAACCTTTTTATATCTGACAAACGCAAGTACACCCATCAAAGCGCCAAGAACGACAAGTATTATTCCCAAAATTGATGAATATATAAAATCAGATGATGAAGGAGCCCCACTGTTGGCAGTTTTACCCAAAATATACAACATTTGTTTTAGAAAAAAGGCAAATCTCTCAATAACAATGCCAAATGCCATTATAGCAATACTCGTCCTTATCCACGCAAGAAATGTCCGTTCATTTGCCATGTGGACACGGCGATTGCGAATCTTAGCAGACTTTTTATCTTCTATCATTATTGTCATGTGGGTAAAAATGTTTCGAACTTACGCTATCACAAGCAACTATAGATATTTTACAAGCCATACCTGTAAAAATCAAGGAAATAAAAAAGGCTGAAAAAATTGACAACACTACATTAGTAAGCTATATTAAAAGCATGAAAAGCAATCAGAATGATGCTTTTATCTGCCCCATCTGCCACGAGCAAAAGCATCTGAGAGAAGCAATGCATGGAGAGCTGGTAAGAGGTCCTGTAATTGAACTGATTCAAAAGCAGCATCCTGACTGGACTTCGAAGAATCTGATATGCCTCTCCTGCCTTAACCGCTTCAGGGTAGAATATGTGCAAGATGTTCTTGAAGCTGAAAAAGGGGAACTTTCAGGTCTTGAAGAAGAGCTTGTAAGAAGCATGAAGGAACAAGAGCTGCTTTCCAAAAATATCAATGTTGAGTTTGACCAACAGTTGACGATTGGTGAACGTTCTGCGGACAAGGTTGCTGAATTTGGCGGAAGCTGGAGATTTATTTTTGTCTTTACAATCATCCTTGTGCTGTGGATAGCAATCAATTCCATAAGGCTGTTCCTTAAGCCTTTTGACCCTTATCCTTATATTCTTCTAAATCTCGTGCTTTCCTGTCTTGCTGCTATTCAGGCTCCTTTCATTATGATGAGCCAGAATAGATTAGAGGCAAAAGACCGTTTGCGGGCAGAACACGATTACCAGATTAATCTAAAAGCCGAGTTAGAGATTCGCCATATAAATGCAAAAATAGACCAGCTGCTTACACACCAATGGCAGCGGCTCCTAAAAATTCAGCAGATACAGGTGGAATTAATGGAGGAGATTATTGGCAGGGGACAGGATAAACATAAAAAAAGTAGCAAAGCCTGACAAAGAATTCTTTTGATATTGCGTCTTACCGTATAGATATTGTCACTGTTGACCCTTTACTATCAGCACTGGACATTCTGCAAGGCCGATTACCCTTTCTGCAACGCTTCCCATAAGAAGCCTCTTTAAGCCCCTTCTGCCATGAGAACCCATTATTATCATATCCGCCTTTTGCTCCTTGGCAGATTCTACTATTGCCTGACATGTCTTGCCTTCCTTCACAAAGGCCTCTGCCTTGATGCCAGATGATTCTGCCTGTTTTTTAATCTCATCCGCATATCCTTTAGCCTTCTCCGTCAATTTTTTAAAAGCCAATTGAGAGTCTTCATATAACTCAGATGGAGCCTCTACAATAGATATAACTTCTAATTTTCCCCCGTATGATTTTGCCAAATCTATAGCCTTTATAGCAGCGGCTTCACTATATTTTGAACCATCAGTTGCAAGAAGTATCTTTTTTAAACCAATCTCCGCATCCTTTGGCACAACAAGGACATCTCTATTGCTATATCCAATAACCCTTGCTGTTACGCTTCCAATGAGGATCCTTTCAACCCTGCGAAGGCCTCTTCTGCCCATAACTATCAAATCACAGTTTTCTGCATCAGCAAGATCAATAATCCTCTCGTATGCCTCGCCTTCTTCAGCAACAGTCTTTATTAAAGCGCCTTTTTCATGTGCTATCTTTTCTGCATCAGAGAGTGCATCTTCAAAAGGTTTTCTCATGGATTCTGTTACATTTCTTACACTGACTAAATCAAGGTCTCCTTCATACGGAGGCACAACTGAAACAACTGTTATCCAGCTCTTTTCATTATTGGCAAGCTTAAAGGATTCTTTTAATCCATGCATGCTGGATTCTGAACCGTCAACTGCAACTAATATCTTCTTGTACCTTCCCATAGCTACACCTTTCCATGCTTGAGAGCTTCATTATAGACTATCTCTTGCTCTGCGCGGCGGCCATGCCACATTGCACGTAGAATAATAAAGACACCAATAATAAGAGCAAACGCCATTATGCCAAAGCTTGCTGTCTTTAAAATTTTAACCATCCCGTCACCTAAAGGGTGTATCAATTTCAATTGTGCAAGATATACAGGAACCATTAAGGCGCGGCTGAACAGGACAATTACCATAATTACGCCCATTACCATTTTTATCATAAAGGGTTTAACATAAGTCGTCCCAATTGCCCCAAGCTGGATGCCAAAGAGGGAGCCTGCGAGGATTATCATTGCAAGACGGATGTCAACAAGGCCGCTTAAGGCAAACTTGAAAGTGCCTCCCAATCCCATAACAAAGGCTATAACAAGTTCAGTTGCAGATGCCATAAGGCTCGGCGCACCGAGGACATAAATCATGGATGGAACGCCAATAAAACCTCCTACAGCAATGGTTGCAGCAAGCATACCAGTTGCAAAGCCAAGGGGTATTGTAAAAAGCACAGAGACCTTTGCATTCAGGCTTTTGAAATATATCATTGTCCATGGAATATTAATAGATTGCACCCACAGCGCCAATCTGCTGACCTTCTCGCCCCCGCCGTCATTCCTTGTTCTGTAACTCTTCCATGCGTCCCACAAAACAAAAGAACCAACAATGCCCAACACAACAACAAAGGCAAGGCTGACATAAAGATTAGAACCAGCATCGCCAAATGACTTTTTAATATTCTCCTGTATATGCGCCCCATATAGAACCCCGGCCTCAGCAGATATGCCGAGTATTATGCCCAGCTTTACATCCACCTGTCCATATCTTGCACGTTTGACAGCGCCAACAAGTGATTTTGGAAATTTATGGCACATATTGCTTGCTACTGCCACAATACCAGGAACACCCATGCTCATCATAGCAGGAGTAAGCACAAATGCACCGCCAGAACCTATAAATCCGCTTACAAGGCCGCCGACAAATCCTACTATAAAAAGGTAAATAATATTTATTGCATCAAGATGGATAAAATTAACAGACTCGCCGATTGCTTCGTGCATATTACTTTACCTCCGCCTTTTTCCTTGCAGCCCTGATACCGAGCGTCCTCCAGAAATTGCTTGTAAAGGAACCGTGAACAAAGGAAAAGATAAATGCAACAGCCAATGGCAGCATTGCATATAATCCGCCTTTTGTAAAATAAGTCGTGATAATATCCTGCTCTAACAGCAGTGCAATATAAAGCGCTATTGAAATAATCCCCATTGATATCATCTTTATAAATGCCTTCTTCTTTGATTTAATACTGCCT
>JAHFEP010000162.1 GCA_023248415.1 Nitrospirota bacterium | reverse complement strand
TCCCATGCCAAAGAGGATAAATAAGACTAAGCTGTCTACTGACTTTGCCTTCTTGAAGAACTTATACAGGATGTGCGATAAATAGCCGCTCTCGTGCAATGCCTCGCCAACCACAAACATGCCAAAGAGAAACAGCATGACATCAATGTTTATTGATTTTAAAGCATCAGAAACCGTAATCTGGCCTGTTATCAGAACAGCAATTGCGCCAAAAGACATTATCTGCCATATCTGAAGCCTGATATTTCCAATCTGCCTGACTGCAATTAGTATAAAGACAATGGATAGGGTTATTATTGGGAGGAACATAAAGATATAATGTTTTTTCCACTTTTATTTTAAATTCCGAATACTTCATTAATCTTAGTCTGCCATTCATCGCTAAATATCACCTGAAACTCAATTCTTTTTTCAGCAAATTCTAAATTCAGTTCCTTCCAGTCTTTCTGCTGCCCCAATCTATTACAGAAATCAAAGACATTCTTTTTGTAATCAGTATCTTCGTTTTTTAGATATATGCCTTTCGTTTCAACAACATATACCCTACTGTAATTATCTTTTGTTTTGCCATCTGTATCAGTAAAAATGAAATCGGGATAGATTTTATTTTTCTTCCAGCCTTGAACATAGTAATCCTGCCGTGATAAATTTCTATACCACCATAAAAGCTTTTCCTGCTCATCAAGATAAAGTGCCACAGATTTTTCCATCTCATTAAATGTATCTTCCGGCACAAATTCAAATAGGCTTTGTTGTACAAGGGTGTTATCATTTCTTATAAGTTTTTTGGAGGTATTTTTTACTCTTATAGTGCTCGGTAATTTATAGCCACCTTTATCATAAAGCAAGAAAAACCACACGATTTTTTGCTCAAGCAACTCTCTAAATACTTGCTCGGCCAATTTATCTCTTTCTTTCTCAAGATGCTTTCTCATTTCTTCAATAATAAAAACAAGATTATTTGTGACCGTTTTTTTATCGTGATTTGTTAAAAATATATCTATGACCTTTTTGCCAATATCATAAGCTATCCATGGATTATGAACAATATCCAGAATTTGCCTTGTCATAAAAACCCTGTCAATCTCCAAACCGCCTTCTTTAGAAACCCGCTCTTTTTCTGTAATCAGTTTTTTTTTATCTTCACTCAAGCCAATAACAACCTCTTGTTCTTCTACTCTTAATTTTGAAAGAGAAATGCCTTTTAACATCTCAAGATTAACCTTATTCCAATCAATCCTGCTTAAAATATCCATCTCATAATTAACATCCCGCCAGCCTTCTTTTTCTTGAATAACAAATTTTGGTAGATAAATCTTCCCTGCAAATTTTTTAAATCTCTCTCTATAACCAACAGTCTTTTCTTTTGTTGCCTCTACGCTTTCCGTATCTCCTTCGTCTATTGATACCCTTCCAGCCAAATCTCCAAGTCCTTCTGCCTCAAACCCTTTTTTTACATTATCTAAAAGTTCTTTTGCATTGTGTTGAAAACAAAATACATAACTTTCATCCAGTTCTTTTATCTTTGTCTTTCTTGCCTTTGGCTGTCTTAAAATCCTTCCAACCAATTGAGTAATGCTTAATTGAGACCTTGGATTAGTCAATATTGCAAGGATATACGCAAATGCACAATCCCAGCCTTCCTGTAATGCTTGTTTGGTAATGATATAGCGAACTCTGCAATCTTTTTTTAAAAGGTCAATGCCCTCAATATCGTCCTTTTCACTGCTTTTTATGGCTATATCTTCCTCTAAAATCCCGCATTGCTTAATCAAATATTCTTTCACATCCTCTACATGTATAAATCTTGTGCCTCTTTGCTCTTTGCCTGTCCGTTCTGCCTGTATAAGACAGATAGGGCGGATATATTCACCTGTGTTTGCCTCATATTCTTTTGCCTTTTGCTCCAGAAAATTTCTTTTCTCCAAAGCAGCACGCATGGCATCTTGCCATTCAAGGCTTGCCTTTTTGGTAATGCGCAAATCAAGTTTAATCATTTCCTCTCTATTAAGTTCTTGTCCGCTGATGTTGACCAGAATATTACTCTTTTGAGGCGGCGTGGCAGATAGTTCCACAATTATTGACGGGTTAAAATTCCTGATTGTCGCTTGAGCAATCTCGCTATATGTCTTATGTCCCTCGTCAATAATGATTATCGGTTTTAATATCCTAAGAATATTTCCAAGAGAGGTCTTTACCATCCTTCCATAGAAATTATTTTCATCGCCGAAATAATCAAGATTTGGAAAGTCTTTTAATATCTTTTCATTTCCATTTATGTCATCTTCCTGAGGGAAAAACTCCGCAAAATTCCCGCTGTCTTTAAACACCTTGAGGGTCTCTTTATTCTGCCTGCTTGAAGACTGAAGCATAAGCATCATAACAACAAGATTTTCAGAAACATCCAATTTATTAAATCTATCCATTTTCTCTAATATAACTGTCCTTCCGCCACTTGCAATATCCAAGACCTGACGATAGGGATGTTCACGATCTTTTAAACTGGCAAAGGTCTGCCTGTAAATCTGTGTTGTAGGCACAATCCACAAAATAATCCCTGTTTGCTTTTTAAGATAAACCCTGTTTATTAAATCAATGGAATGGCAGGCAAGTATTGTCTTTCCGCCGCCAGTGGGAATTTTGAGATAAAAATTAGGCAGGTCTTCGCCCAGTCCGTTCTTCTTTGAATAATAAGTTGTTCCAACAACCTTTTCCCAGGCCTTAAGTGGAAAATTGATTGAAAGTTCAGGGTCTATCTTTATAGCCCTTTCATTCTTTGCCTTAAATTCAGCAATTGCCTCAAGATAATTTTTAACCTGTAACAGTGTCTTTTTCTGGTAATCTTTAAGTTCCATATTGTTTCTACCTGCAGGCAAATAAACTTCTCATATCTCCTTATAAATTAAGGATTTTTATTTTATTTGCTTTTATCTAAAGCAAATAACCGCAACCCTAGAAATTCCAGTTTTGCTCACGGAAAAACTCTAAAAGCTGGATACATTTTACCTTATATTCAATACATACATCAGGTAATTTAGGTTTTGCATTTTTGTTTAGGCGAATATTTGAAGATTTCTCCATAGAAATAACTGTTATTTTATTCACCAAAGCCAAAGCTATAACAAAAGGGTCGGCTTCAGGAATTGTTTTACTAACATCAACAAGTTTGGGAAATTTACCTTGAATATCTTTTACTTTATCAATCTGACCTTCATCAAGATTCATAAACATATCTTTGTATTTTTTAGCCCACTTATAAAGTTCATCCTCTTCTTTTTCTAATTCTTTTAGAACTTCTTTAGGTGCAATGATTACCTCTTCTTGAATAAGTTTCTCAATATTTTCCCATAAAGAAGGAAACACATCCCGCGGATATAATCTTCTCCACAAATCAATAACAGCACTTGTATCTATACAGTATGCTTGCTCTTTCTTCATTCTATCTTCTATAACACCTTCTCAGCAATTAGTTGTTCTACTTTCGGAAGGTGTTTAAGTCTAATTCCCAAATAATCCGAAATATCACGCAAAGTTATTTTTTCAGCGCCATATGAATTTAACACCAATGATACGAAGAGAACCCCATTCTCTTGAACGCATGCCCTTGAAGGTATTTTTCTACCGCTTCTTTTAAGTTTCCTTTGTTCTTTTGCCCTTGCTTCCCATTCTTCTCTTTTCTTCAAATATAGTTTTTCAGATGAACGTCCAATAATTACTAACCTTCTAAGTATTACTTCTTGACTTACTTTAAAATCACCGGCTAACTCTTTTAAATAATCATCAGAAATATCTCTGTCAGATTTTAATGTCTTCAATAACCTATGGTTTATTAAATCCTGTTTAGGCACTAAAAAAGCACCGGCAAAATAATTACAAAACCTTTCTATCCTTTTATCTTCATCAGAAAGATAAAAACGGTCTGCCATATCGCATATACCCGAATTGTTAATCATTAGATGAGCGTATTCGTGAAAAAGCGAAAATATTCTGGCAGTATAAGAGTCTTGACTATTAACAACAATGACCGGATAAATCTTTTCAGATAAGGAAAAGCCTCTTGTATCTTCAATAGGCATACTTGCATACAAAACTATCACATCTTTACTCTCAACTATCTTTCTCCATTCACTTAATGCAATTCTCTCATCTCTCCATTTAGATTGCATATCAACACTAATGCCCAAATGCTCCCTTACTTTTAGGGCTAAAATTTCAGGGGCATCGTCTATACTAGCCTTTACAACTTCAGTAAATATCTTTCTTTCCATGCTCTCTGCCAATTCAACAGCAATTCGTCGGATGCGTTCTGCTCGCCTTATTGCTAAAAGTGTTTTAGATGAAAAAACTCGCCTGTTTTCTAATGGCAAAGTTCTATAATCTTTTGGAAGAGGAATTTCTTTAGGTGGTTCGGGTAAGAAAAAAGCAGCGAGCGGTCGCTTGTAAATATTGGCAAGCTTTTCTAACTGAGATAAACGCACAGACCTCTGTCCTATCTCCCATTGGTTTATAATAGTTTTATCTATTTTTAATTTTTGGGCTATATCGTCAACACTTTTGCCTATACTTTTTCTGGCCCATATAAGAACTTTGGGTTCTACGGTTATTTCTAAAGATTTCATCGTTATAACACCCCTTTAACTATATCTTTTAAAGTTACCCTTTTAACTTATAAATCTCAAACGGCAACTGGCAATAGTCAATACGATATTCCAGAAGATAATCTGTATCAAGATATTTACTTGGGGCAAAGACCAAACGCTTTTTACCTTTGTAGTGACCCAAACTTTTAGCCCTGTCAAGGGTGAGAGCGGTTGATTTGAGATACTCTATATCTGGCTTGTAGAAAAGGTATACTTCATATTCCCTTGATTCGCCAATAAAGTTTTTCTTTTCATCAACCTTCTTAGAATCAAATTCTTCACCTGTTGCAGTGTAAAAGACATAGCGGGCAAGTTCAAGATAAGACGGGAGTTTACTACCTTCAAGAATACTCTCCATCTCAATCGGGTCGCCAAGTTCAAAATAACTGAAAGTGCCTACTAATCTCCCCTCGCCCCCCTTTAGTAAAGATGGGTTTTCATCCTTTACCTTCTTAACACCTTTTATTATCCTTCTCACCCTTTCCGCAGTAATCTTATCCGCATAATCCTCACACTCAACCAAGATAAACTTGCGATTGCCACCGTCTTCTTTGTTTAAATCCAAAACCGCATGGGCTGTTGTGCCAGAGCCTGCAAAAGAGTCGAGGATGAGGGAGTCTTTATCTGTTGATATTTGTATGAGAGTCTGTATCAAACTTGGTGGTTTTGGGAATGAAAAGAAATTTTGAACCCTTGAAAATTCTTTTGTGAAAATATCTTTTAAAATATCAGTTCCATCTTCGTTACTGCCAAATGAAGCATCAAATAAATTGCTTCCTACCTGTCCTTCAACATCTTTAAGATAAGTTTTTAAATATGGAGTTTTATCCGCTGCCCAATAAATTAAAGTATTATCTAAATTTTCAAAATCTTCCGCAGAAATATTAAAAGGGCCTGTAATTATTTCTCCAGAAGGTGTTTTTACCTCAAAAGAATGCCTACCTCTTGTTTTATCTACAAGGGTAGTTCTTCTAAATCTTCCTTTTTCATCTTCGTATCTATACTCTTTAATAGCTCTTTCGGAAAGTTTTAATTTATTAAATTTGATTTCACTAACATTGTTTTTTGAATAACAAAGTATAAATTCTGCAACGGTGGATAGGGTCTTTGCTTTATTATCTTGACTTTCTGTCCTTCTCCAATGAATAGTTGCAACATGATTTTCATTAAACACCTCATCCATCAACATTCTCAGATGATGAATTTCGTTATCGTCAATACTCACAAAAATAACCCCATCTTCCCTTAACAATTCCCTCAACAACTTCAATCTCGGCATTATCATGCAGAGCCATTTGTCATGGCGGGTTAGGTCCTCTCTATCAACCACCTTACCCAGCCATTCCTGCATCATCGGACTATTAACATTGTCGTTATAAACCCATTTCTCATTTCCTGTGTTATATGGCGGGTCAATGTAGATACACTTTACCTTGCCAGCATAGGTTGGAAGCAGTGCCTTTAATGCCTTGAGGTTATCTCCATGAATTATAAGATTGTCGTTGAGGCTGACTTTATCTGTTAAACTTTTATCTTTTTTCGGAACAAGCTGATGATACTTAACCGTTAGATGATGATTCTGAACAAAAGTCTTCCCTTTAAAATTTAGTGTTGCCAAGCGCATCCTCCATAACTGCTATATTCAGTATTGGTATACTATAATCAAAGGGATTCCTTGTCAACTTGAAAAAATAATCTTACTAAGACGGTTCTTTTCCTGATTTTAATGAGGATGCTATTGACGGCCTCATCAGCTTATTTATAGAAAGAAGGATAACG
This sequence comes from Nitrospirota bacterium, assembly GCA_023248415.1. GTDB lineage: Bacteria > Nitrospirota > CAKKRA01 > 9FT-COMBO-42-15 > 9FT-COMBO-42-15 > 9FT-COMBO-42-15. The sequence continues at coordinate 189 of JAHFEP010000162.1, read as the reverse complement.
CCAATAGAAAGTATGATAAGGATAATGTCAGTTGCCATCAGTGTTATATTTTTAGACGGTATATATTTTTCTGTCAAAAGCCTGTACAAGGCAATCAATGTTGTTGCAACCATAAACAGCGCAGGAAAAAATGTAAATACAGCAGGCTTGCCCTGTTTAATCAGCCAGGCTGTTACTGCAATCAGTCCA
>JAHFEP010000330.1 GCA_023248415.1 Nitrospirota bacterium | reverse complement strand
CTAAAGGTGACTGTGATAAACCAAACGGGTTATGACTTGATAGAGGTTAAGTATGTTCAGGAAAAGGGCGCAAACAAGTCCCTTGTTGGAATAACCCAACAACTGGCCAATGGCGGCTCCCATACTTTTGACTTGAGCAAGGCTGGAGCTTACCGAGTCTATGCCTCTTTTATCATGGGTGGGAAAAAGATATACGCAAAGGGCAATGCCAACAAACTGCAAGACAGCGGGAGATACAGCCTCACCCTCAAAAAAGTGGTTTTCAACAAAGACGGGACAGGCCTAAACTTTATTGACCAAAGTGAATTTGATGCTATTAAATAGAACAGAGGCAATGGGAAAACAATTATTTTGCAACAGCAAGGCCATACTCGTATTGTTACGCTTTTGAAAGAACACGGCGCCAAAGAATAATTCAGAGGGGGATAATGGGGACGGTGGTGCGGGAAGTGCATTGCCTCTTAGGGAATAATGTGGACACACCCCATTAGACATTGTCTTTACCATATTCTTTCTTGAGGTTTTTGACAGCTATTATAATTTTATGTTTTTAACTTCTGCTTTTTAGTGTATACTATTATTATCTATTAAGGAAACAGGGAGGTGAAAACTTGAAAAAAATTTATAAAGGTACGGTTGAGGGTGATGTAATTCATCTTAAGGAAAATATAGACCTTCCACTGGGAACACAAGCCATTATTATATTGAAGACCATAGGCAAGGAAAAACAGGAAGACATTAAGAACAGGCAGTTAAAACTTCTTGATAAAGGTTTTAACCTTGGCAAAAAGCTCTATATAAAACGGGAAGACCTCTATGTCAGATAGGCTGATAGACACAAATATTCTTGTTTATGCTTATGATATTTCAGAAGGAGAGAAACACGAAATAGCAAAGGATATCCTTGAGAAGATATTTGAAATTATTTGCAGATAATAATAAATCAAATAAATTATGCCAGTTATCCATACTCCAGATGAACAGTTTGCTAACCTGCCTGATTTTCCCTTTGCGCCGCACTATGTTGAGATTAATGGTCTGCGTGTCCATTATATAGACGAAGGCAGGGGAGAGATAATCCTTTGCCTCCACGGCGAGCCTACTTGGTCATATCTGTATCGCAAGATGATTCCCATATTGTCTGCCAAGCATAGAGTTATTGCAATGGACTTCATCGGTTTTGGCAGGTCAGACAAGTTTACAGAGCAAAGCGAATATTCCTTCCAGATGCACTGCGATATATTGGCAGGCTTTATCAAAGCCCTATCACTTAATCATGTTACTCTTGTTGTGCAGGACTGGGGTGGTCCGATTGGTCTACGAATTGTAAGTGAAATGCCTGAACAATTTTCACGATTGGTTATTATGAATACAGGCTTGCCAACAGGTGAGGTGCCTGTGAATGAAGCATTTCTCAAATGGCGCAAGTTTGTTGAGAAGACGCCTGACCTTCCCATTGGGCAGGTGATACGTATGGGTATGGCAAATGGTAACAGGATTACGTCTGAAGTTATTGCTGGTTATGAAGCGCCATTTCCTGACGCGTCTTACAAAGCAGGCCCTTCTGCATGGCCAAAGCTTGTCCCTATTAATCCTGATGACACAGGCGCTGCTGAAATGCGGCAGACACGGGAGTTTTTATCTAAATGGGAAAAGCCGACACTAATCATGTTTTCTGATAAAGACCCAATTACCAGCGGAGGAAACAGATTCTTTCGTAAGCTTATTCCCGGGGCCAAAGACCAGCCAGAGATTGTGATAAAAGACGCCGGCCACTTTTTGCAGGAGGAAAAAGGCGAGGATATTGCACAGTACATTTTAGAGTTTATGGAGCGGACATCAATTAGTAAAACATAGTTGTAGGAGGTAACTAAAAACTATGAATGAAGTAAATCAACAGCTAACAGAACAACAAACAGTTGTTCAAAAGTATTCCAATGCACAACCTATCTGGCATTTTGTGCTTCTATGTATAGCAGGTTCTGGAATCTATGCAACTTATTGGTTTTATAAAAACTGGAAATTCATAAAAGAGCACGATAAATTAGTAAACATATTCCCATTCTCGCGAGCAATTTTGCAACCATTTTTTGCTTATAGTTTATTTGAAAGAATTTTTACTTTAGCAAAAGAAAAAGGATATAAAGGAAAACATTACCCAGTATTAATTTTTGCTGCTTATATTGCACTACAAATATCTTATGTATTCCCCAATCCGTATTGGTTAATTTCTACTTTTTTCTTTATTCCACTAATAGCTGTTGTTGAAGCACTTACTAATCAGTGCAATAAATAGTTTACATTTTATAAACTCTATGTTACCATACGGGCATGCAGATACGAGATGCCCGTTCACTTCCATCGGAAGCACAAGAAGACATTCGTCGTAAAGC
>JAHFEP010000031.1:7293-19334 GCA_023248415.1 Nitrospirota bacterium | reverse complement strand
GGCAAGGAGGTGGTATACATTGCTTCTGCCTCTGGCTGCTACAGATAAATCTGCGAGCTCCTTTAGCATAAGTCCTCCGCCAATTTGAAGATACTGCTTCCTTGAAAATATCTTCTGCTTGCCTATCTTATTAAATTAAAAGAAAAGTGAAACGATTGCTTACCCAAAGACTCTGGGTTAAAAGTATGAGTGAAAGTTGGTAATGCTTATAAGATTTGTCTAAGTCAATTAAATGGATATTTTTTATTTACTATTTATAGAACTTTTTGATAATATTGTCAAGTGAATTTTCTGTAGAATAATATTGACACAAAGGCAGCGGGGGTCCCTCGCATCCTCTGCCTGTCAGATAATCTGCCAGTGTCTTTTTTCCTTCCCGCAAGACAGAACAAATGCGCCTGTCCCCTCTTTTTTACTATTTACCATATTTGTTTTAGGAGATTTTTAACCCTCTCTTTTTTAAAACACCTCTTATTACTCTTCTTACATTATCTGCAATCTTTATTGCCTGTAAGGCATTTCTTTTAATTACCTTACCCTTTCCGGGATAACGTGCAGTAATTGCATAAGGGGTTAAAACCTTTGCTTCCTGTAAATCTTTTGCCTGCTCTGCTAAATCAGGACATAATTCTAATAGATGGGATATGTTATGGGTGTAAGGAAAGTCAATATTTCTAAAAACAAGGTAAGCCTTTAAATACTTCTCAGCACACTGCTGCGCATGATAGGCAATAAGCTTATATGGACAGGAACTCTTGAGCTTAAGGGCATGCTTGGCTAAGCGCAGGTCTTCATCTGCGTGCACCAGCCACTCTTTTGTTTTCTTTATAATCTCGCTACTGCTTTCGCTCATACAATAGCCTCCCCTCTTTGTATGCGTAACGCGCAATTGTGCCTGGAATTTCTTTATCTATTTCAAATTCCTTCGGCGTGAGAATAACAATATCCCTTGCCATTTCTAATCCTTCAAGTACGCCGTCCATTTCTACCATCAATTTTATGCGGTCTTTTTTCACAGGACAAATAACAAGAATATCTGCATCGCTATGTTCGTCTGCAGTTCCTCTTGCGTAGGAACCAAAAAGAATTATACGCACAGGTTGAAATTTTGATACTAATCGTTTTGTTGCCTCTTGAAGATTTCTTTTACTAATCAACGCTTACTCCTATAATTTACCCAGTTAGAAGTCCCCGTCTTTTTTAACGAGGTTTACTCTTATTCTTTTATACCACATTTTTCTCTTTTTTTAAAGCGCTCAGTTTTTTGTTTTAAAGCATTTTAAGGATATTTAGAATTTCTTTTTTTTTGAGTGTCTCCAGACTTTCCCTCCACAATCCCCTGCCAGATAATCTGCCAGTGTCTTTTTTGCTCTCGCAAGACAGAACAAATGCGCCTGTTCCCTTTTTCATACTTCCCTTGAAGCAAACCTTGTGCAGAGTGTAGACCCGACCCTGTTGCTTCCTCCTTCCTAAATCTTTTTCTCGCCTGGAGATAGCTTTTTCCCTTGACAGGTGCCCTTTAAATGGGTGACCCTCTAACCCTTCACATCGATTTCTACCATCTCCGGTTTGATATATACTACAAAGAGCCTCTATATCCTTATCATTTCCTTCGCTTACAGTAGTCAACAAACTTCTGCATCATATGAGAACCACCAGCAAGAAATGGAACACTCATTGCTGTTACTACAAATATAACAACAACGTTCTCAACTAATGACGGAGGTCGGAATGCAAAGTTACTACCTAACAAATCAATTCCCCTACCATAAGCCACATCTAACCCAACTTTTAATACTTCTCCAAGAGGTTCAAATATTAAACCTATACTTACTTTCTTTTTAAAACCAGCACTAGGATTTAAATAACCCTTCATAATTGGGATATAATTACTTAAAACTTCAGCTGCTCCATATACTAATAACCCAAAATTTGCGACTTCTCTAATATAACCTTCATCTCTAAGTTCTCCATAAGCGGTAAAACCTGATAGTGCTACCATTAGGCCTAAAGTAAGCCAAGGTCTTCCTGTTATAATACCAAGCCCTATAAAAAACATGTTAGTAAGTATATAAGCTCCAGCGATAATAATCCATAGCTGAGTTTTAGTAGCATACCTACCTTCGGGGATAACAATCTTTTTTTGTATTTTCGTACCTGTCTCTAAAAGAAACTTTTCAATCTCACTATATGGTTGGACAGGAACTAAAGCTCCTAGTTCCGCTCCATAAGACTCCTGAGTCATACCAAAATCAAAAAATCTATAATAATTACCAACAACATCCAACAATAATAATAATAAAATCCCCATTCCTAAAAAAGCTAACTTCTTCATTTCCTTCCTCCTTCATTAAAGTTTCTAAATAAAGTGGGTCTTCTGGCAAGTGAGTGGGTATTTTTTTGCATTTTTTATATCTCCGGTAGCATACAAGTCAGTATTTTTAACCGAAGGTATTCCTCATCTCTTAACCCATAAGCCCTTCTCTGTATTACACGAATCTTGTTATTTAGTCCTTCAACAAAACCTAATGAGACCTTGTTTTCAGGTCTTGAGTATGTTGCAATGCCATCCCAATGCCTCTCTATCATTCCAGCAAACTTCTCAAAAGGCTTTAACCGCTGCCACTTCAATGATTTTTTCCAGTTATCAAAAAACCTCTGTGCCCATCCTTCCGTCTGATAACTCCATAACTGCCCAAAGGACTCCTTCAAGAGATAGGCTGTATTTAGCCTTTTATTTGCTATGAGCAGCTTCTTTAATGCCTTCCGTCCATCAAGGGTAAGGTTCTCTCTGTTAGATAGAAGCGTATACTTCTGCCCTTTGATATACGAACGGTCTTTACCAGAAAGCCGTGCATATTCCATCTTCCTTGTCTTATCCAATGCCTCTCCCAGATGCCTCATAACATGAAACTTGTCATAAAGAATTGCTGCATGTAATATATTCTTCTTTGTTGACTTCTCAAATGCCTTCCACATGTCCATTACTGCCAACCGTATCTTCTTTGCCTTCTTTTCACCGAGCCACTGGTAAAACATATCAAGACTATCTTCAGACCGATCCTCACCGCCAAACCAGATTGGGCGTCTCCGTTCCAAATCGCTTGCCACAATCCGATAAGTATGCCCTTTCCTCAATGATACTTCGTCTATTCCAATAACACGGGGTGCAGCAACAGGGTTCCGACAAAGCTGCTTCTTCATATACTCCTTGTCCAACGCCTTTACCGTATCCCAGTCCAGCTTTAGTTCCTTCGCTACATCCGTTACCGTCATCCCCCGACACTTTCGCCCTACATAATAGGCAAACCGCTTGGTGTAGAAGGGATTGTTGGAAAGCCAGTCTACCTTCTCCCGTTTCACTTTCCCGCACTCCCTGCAGAATACTCGCCGAATTTCTGCCTCCAGATATATTCGGGCATTCCCGCAGGATAAATCCCGTATAAAACGCACCTTCTTGTCGTAGTAACTCCAATAAATCGTGCCGCAACACCCGCATACTGTTTTTTTTGAGCCCTTTTAAGTTTGATGACTATCGCATTAGAATCTCCAAATATCCCCTTAACTTCTGCTCTCGGACGAAATCCAGAGAACCGATATTCGTCCAGCAATCGTCTCTTTTTTCCCATCCCCTTATCATACAGATTTTTTTACTCATTTAAAACTTCTTTTCCCCCTTATTTTATGCTACCCTATGAGTAATTTATGGCTCATTTTTACCCACTCAATTTCCTGAAGAGCCAATAAAGTTATATTAATACTCGCATTAAAAGTCATTTGAATCATTTGTCATTTGGGGTCACCCCTTTACTTCTGCTTTACTTCCGAGGTAATCTTCCGTGCCTCCTCCACTAACGCACTTTTAACATCCGGGTCTAAAATATCACACCACGCTACATGGTTTATAATACCCATCGGAGCCATTGATCTTGGTGACTCTGCGGAAGTAGGTGCCATCCGCAGCACATCATTTATTAGCTTTCTCAGCCATGACACCTTTGCATCTCCAGCTCGTTCCTGATAGACAACATACTCAGCAAGAGCTTCAACTGCGTCTGTTTCTCTCATCAGTATGAAGGGAACAAGTTCTGCCCAGATGACTACTTCCATAACAGGTATACCTCGTGTCTTGTACCTACTAGCGAGCGCACCGTACAACCCAACATAATGGGGAGGATCATCACTGGGGACCATACCTTGACGTGCTTGACGCAGGTGTTTCTGGTAGGAAAGACGCATTGCTTCCCTACAGCCCTCGGCATTGTTAATGTTCAAGAGAAGCTTAAGCCAGCACATCTTTTCCCCCTTTCCGTGCAGATATTACACAAACGCTGACGTATAACGGGCTGGCGGCTTGAGAAGGGCGAAGCCTTTGGGTGTTAACCTCAAGCACTCTGTTAGCCGACATGGCATCTGCTGAAGCCAGTTGTTTTGCTGCCATTTTATTACTCGTCTTTTCGAGTCATTTATCTAAAGATTAGGTTACTCAGGGACGTATTAAACGTTTATTCTTCTCTTCTTGTCTCGTGTCTATGCCCTTGACGACAAAAATAGCTAATATGGCAGCTACAATGCTTAGTCCATCAGAAGTCACTATGCCCCAACTCATTGTCAGAAGGTCTGATACTGTTTGTCCACCACGCAGAGTCATACGTACAACGACGTTGCCCACAAAACCTGATATGAGAAAAAGACCCCACCACCATCCGAGCAAAGGCGATGTATTTGCAGTTTGCCACGAGGACTCATCCGTTAGGTTTGGATCGCTCGCCTTCCAGATTTCTTCGGCAACCTGATATGGTCTGTAAAGGCTCACGATTGGGATGAAGCAGTAGCCAACGGCCCAACCTGGAGAAAATCGGAGATTGTGAGCACCAAGTGCTGGTAGGTTGCGATGGGCACGATGAAACCACATTAGAAAAAAAATTGTCGTGGTGAGAAACGCTAACACTTGTAATATTCCAATTATCTGTTGACGACTATCGTTTGCTGCTGCTTCCGCTTCTGTGATTGTCTGCCCCGCCATCACCTTAGATAGTAGGTCTATCTGAAAATAACCCGATACAATTGCAATCAAATCGAGTACAACACCGACTAACAAAAGAATCTTTACCCACTGAGCACGCGAATGTCCAGATGCAAACGGCGTAATAAAATTAGTGGTATTCGTCATAGACACACCTCCTACAAGTTATAACAGCGTTACAGGGTCAAATCTTCATTGTTCACAGCTTCTGCTCCTTTTCTCTCTCCTATTCATCAACTTCTGCACTCCCTTGTCCTTTTGCACCCGCTCCCTCAACCGCTTCGTCTCCTAACTCACAGCCGTATATTGGAATATCAGTTTCTATCCCCCGCTCCTTAATAACCTGCACTTGCAAATCACGATAATCTGCAATCCCTTTCATTACACTTCTTTTTTATATTGCCTGCATTTAATCACAGTTATTATGGGCTGTCAAGATGATTGAAACAGAAGGGCTGGTCTTGCTTTTTGCTGTTGTTACAACGACGGGATTACTCCTCTTTGCGGCTGAGTGTTTTATGCTGCGCAGTGCGCTCCCTGACAATGAATCCAATTTTTTTTTCAAGCCCATCCATGTTAATGAGGCTTGCACGAGGTCAGCTTGATTATTTTTTTTATCAGAAGTCAAGAGGGCCAAGTCTTAGATTATAAGCTCTTACCCTCTGCTTTTTCCACCCTGCTCCCTAATTCATCTTTAATTTAATTGTATATAAATTATTTTATTGAGTGCAACTTTTTGTTGGAATAGTTTGATGGTTAATGTTAAAATTTTAAAACATTAATGAGGTATTGATTTAGTGAACATATTTTTCAGAAAAGGCCTGCTTTTCAGGTTTATCCTGTCTTATACAATCTTTATCATTGCTGTCTTTTCAATAAGCGGCTGGTTCTTTTACAGGTACAGTGAGAGCACGCTTGAGAAAGAGATGGAAATGAGGCTTTTGAATACAGCAGAGACAGTTGCATCCACGATTCAGGTAAACTATCTCATGAAGCTTGGGCCAGGGGATGAGGATACGCCTTTGCATGTCTTTCTCATCCGCAATATTGAGAAGATTAAAGATGCCTCAAAGGTAAAGGATATCTTTGTCTTTGACAGGCAGAACCGTGTCCTGCTTGACGCAGACAGGGAGGCGCCTATTGGAAAGGAGTATATGCTCTTAAAACTTGACCTTGCAGAGCTTGAGACAGTATGGCAGGGCATACCATCAGCCTCTACACTCTACTGGGGAATGGACGGGAAATTATATAAATCAGGCTATGCGCCTATAAAAGATGAAAGCGGAAACGTTGTTGCAGTGGTGGGCATAGAGGCAGGCGCAGAGTTCCTCGGGATTGTAAATAAATTACGGACGCAGATGTTTCTCATAGGCCTGTTAAGCATTGCTGTTGCTGTTATTATTAGTTTTGTGATAGCAAGGTCAATTGTAAATCCGCTCAATCACTTTATATACGCAATAGAGGCAGAGGCTATGCCCTCTAAGGTTGATATTAAAGCAGGGGGCGAGATAGGTTTCCTTGCAGAGAGATTTAATCAGATGGTTGATAAGTTGAATGAAAAGGAGAGACTCCTTCAGAGTATGTATGAAAAGGAAAAGGCGCGCGCAGACAGCATAAGCGAGATGTCTGCAAGCGTTGCACATGAGATAAGAAATCCCCTCGGCGCAATAACAGGGTTTGTTGAGCTTTTAGAGAATAAGGTTGCAAATGAAGGCGGCAAGGCATTAATTGAAGATATAATATTTGAGATAAAAAACCTAAATCACATTGTAAGCGACTTTCTATCCTTTGCAAAGAGGCCGTCCCTTGAAATTAAAGAGACTGATGCTGAAGGCTTTATTGATAGTATAATCAATTCTGCAATTGCAAATAGGGAGTTTAAGGATATAAAGGTGGAAAAAACAATAACGCCGAATCTGCGTCTGCACATTGACCCGATAGAGATGCGCAAGGCTGTTTTAAACATTGTCATAAATGCCATGCAGTCAATGACAGCAGGAGGCGCTTTAACAATCATTGCAGAGAAGAAGGATGGCAATATTGGGCTTTTGATAAGCGATACAGGCAAAGGCATTCCCAAAGAGATAGCGGGACGGATATTTGACCCCTTTTTCACAACAAAGGAAAGGGGCACAGGTCTTGGCTTGGCAATTGCATATAAAATTATAGATGCGCATAAAGGGACAATTACATTTAAAAGTGAAGAAGGGAAAGGAACGACATTTATAATAAGTCTGCCTATCAGGCCGATTTAGCAAGAGGAGTCAGATAACACTTTTTATAGTTTATCCTTTTCACTGTCTTATTTTGTTTGTCATTGCGAGCCCTTGACAGTTTTTATTTCGTCAAGGGCGTGGCAATCCTATTGTCAAAGGCGAGATTGCTTCGCTTCGCTCGCAATGACAATTCTCTATATCGGATTTGGAGGGGAAAAGATTATGCCTAAGATACTTGTTGTTGAAGACAATCCCGGCATGAGGAAGATGCTTGTTCAGGCATTGACTGAAAAGAATTACGATGTTGCAGAGGTTGCAGACGGCTTAGAGGCTGCAAACAGGATAGCAGCAGAAGCCTATGACCTTATAATAACAGACCTGAAACTCCCGGGTTTAGACGGCCTGGAGGTCTTAAAAAAGGCAAAGGAGAATAATGCAAATACAATTGTTATTATAATAACAGCCTTTGGCACTGTTGAGAATGCTGTAGAGGCAATGCGTCAGGGCGCTTATGATTACATATTAAAGCCATTTTCCATAAAAGAGGTTTATCTAAAAATAGAAAAGGCGCTAAGCCAGCAGAGCATAATCTCTGAGAATATATTTTTAAAAGAGGAGATTAGAAGCAGGTTTGGCAGATTGATTGGAAGCTCAGCAAAGATGCAGGAGGTATATCAGCTTATAGAAAAGGTTGCTAAGAGCTCAAGCCCTGTGCTGATTCTTGGCGAGAGCGGCACAGGAAAGGAGCTTGTTGCAAGGGAGATACATGAAAGGGGCGCAAGAAAGGACAAGTCTTTTGTGCCTGTAAACTGCGCAGCATTGGCAGAGGGTGTGTTGGAGAGCGAGCTCTTTGGCCATGAAAAGGGCGCATTTACTGGAGCAGTGTCGCAGAAAAAGGGCAGGTTTGAACTTGCAGACAATGGCACCCTCTTCTTAGATGAGATAGGAGACCTTCCCCTAAATATTCAGGTAAAGCTCCTGCGCGCGCTTCAGGAGCAGGAGTTTGAAAGGGTTGGCGGCACAAAGAGCATAAAGGTGGATGTGCGGATAATAGCAGCAACAAATAAAGATTTAAAAAAGGCGATTGAAAATGGCAGGTTCCGCGAAGACCTGTTTTACCGCATCAATGTTGTTCCTATATCGCTTCCTCCATTAAGAAATAGGAGAGAAGACATCTCTGAACTAATGGCATATTTCTTGCAAAGATATAATAAAGAACTTCACAAGGATATAAAGCTTTCTGCTAATACAATGGGTATTTTAACAGCCTATAACTGGCATGGCAATGTAAGGGAGCTTGAAAATGTAATTGAACGGATTGTAGTCCTTGCGGATAAAGCAGTGGTTGAACCAAATGACCTGCCAAAAGAATTTGTTTCAGGGGCATCAGAGGCAGTATCAAAGCAGAAAGGGCTGCTGATAAGTGAGATAGAGGCAATAGAGAGGGAGAGGATAAGAGGGGTTTTAGAGCAGTGCAACTATAATCAGACAGAGGCAGCAAGCCTCCTCGGTTTAAAAAGGACATCCCTGCAATATAAGATGAAGAAATATAATCTGATTAAAGATGAAAAGGGAAAAAAGGATGTTTAATCTTCTGAAATATAAAAGATTCCATTTTGTAGTTTTTATATCCTCATTTTTATTTTTTATGTCTCTGCCTTCCTTTGCCTTGCATGAGTTAGATGAAATAGATGTAATCAAAAAAGAGATAAAGGGGTATGATGCAAGGTTAAGAGCGATCCAGATAAAAAAGCAGGAGATAATAAAGAAACAGGATGTTTTAACAAGTGAGATTAAATCATTAAAAGAGGCATTAAAGGCCGGCAGCAGCATTATAAAAGAGGTTCAATTAAGGGAGGATTTAAAAAATCTCCGCAGCCTGATAATGGATATTGACAGGCTTGATGATGAAGAGGAGGCGCTTGAAAAGAAGATAAAGGGGAAAAAGAGGCTCCTTTCTGAAAAGATGGCGCTGGAGATAGACGAGTTGATAAATGCAGGAACAGAATTGTATAAGAAAAATAAGGAAAAAGAGGCTGATGCGCTTTATAAAAAGGCATTGGGTATGATGGATGAGCATCGCAGGTTATTGGATGAAACAACGCAATTTGAGGTTAAAAAGAGGAATCTCTCTATTATAGAAATACCGCATACAGGCTTTGAGACCCATGCTGAGTTAATAGAGATAGCGCTCATTTTAGACAGGGATGTAAAAAAGATAGAAAAAGAGGCTAATGATTTAAAAGAGATGCTTAATTCCCTGAAAAAAGAAAAGGGCCTGACTCAGGACCTGATGCGGTTTCAGGGTGCGATGGAAAGGGATGAAACAAATAAAAATGGCAACGGTCTGTTTAAAAGGCTCAAAGATGTTGACGTAAAGATAAGCCTTTTAGAAAAAGAGATTGTCAGATACAAAGAGGCTGCAAATAAGCTTCGCAGATTGTCAAAAGAGCTTATGGATGATGCGAAGAAAAAGGGGATGAAAAAATGAGATGCTTCAGAGGATGCCTGATTCTTATAATTTTGTTTAGTCTATTATTCAATGCCTGTTCAAAGCCGGGTCATAGGATGGCTGATGATGCGCTCTCCACAGGGAATTACGAAAAGGCAATTGAATATTATACAGAGGAATTAAAGAAGACACCAGCAGATGTTCATCTAAGAAATAACATTGGCATTGCCTATATGCGGCTTGCAAGATACGATGACGCATTCAAGGAATTTCAAAAGGCAATTGCAGCCAATCCGACTTATGCAAAGGCGCACTATAATCTTGGCCTTGTATATTATCATAAAGGATTTTTAGATAAAGAAATAGAGGAATATAAAAAGGCGATTGCAATAGACCCTGAGTATAAAAGCGCAAGGATAAACCTTGCAAGCGCCTATCTTGCAAAGGGTGAAATAACACTTGCAGAAAAGGAGTATAAATGGGTCATCATAAATGAGCCTGATAATAAAAAGGCGCTCTATAATCTTGGTCTGATATATTCTGATATGAAGAGAAAAGATGAGGCTGTCCTGATGTTTGAAAGGTATCTTAAATTAGAACCAGAAGGCAAATCAGCAGACAAGGCAAGGGAGTATTTGAAGAAGCTTAAGGCAAAGGAGAGGAAGTAAACAACCCAATTGTTGTCATTCCGAGCGAAGCGAAGGAATCTTGCTCTTAGATTGCTTCGTCGCTAATGCTCCTCGCAATGACTTGCAAAGAACTGTTATGAATATTACAAAAGATGGAGGAAGATTTAAATGTCTTTCAAAAGTATTCTTTTAACACTTAGCGCCATAATTATATTATCTGCTTGTGCGCTGTTAAACTTAGCATACGCAGAGGAGAAGAAGGGTTTTAGAATAGAGCCTTCTTTAAATATCTATTACGACGACAACATAACCTATGAGAGAAATGCACATAACAAGAAGTCAGATATTATTTTAGAGCCTGATATATATGCTGCTTACAGGACAAATCATCCTGTTTTTTACACAAAATTCTTTGGCGCTGTAACAGGAGAATTATATACTGGCCATAATACCTATTCCTATGGAATATACAGCATAGGTATTACACAGGGGCTTCCCTACAAAATTAGCACAACTCTGAGATACACGCTAACACCAAATGTATGTCTTGAAGAAGACGCTGCCGGGACATCCTGCACAGAATCTACTGACTACCATGCAGCTTCGTTAAGCCTTGACAAGGAGCTTGCAAAGGGTCTCTCTGTAGGCATCTCAGGCAAATACGGGATAAAGAATTATGAGACAAGATATGATTATAAAGATACAAGGGTCTATGGCGGCAGCGCAGATGGAACATACAGGATTGCAAAATTTTTAAAGATAGGCGCTGGCTACAGATATGAAAGGGGCATTGCTGATGGAGAGGATGATGTTAGGTATAACAATGACATCTCCTATTTTCAACATGTCTTATATATCAGGCCAACCTTTAATATTACGCCTGATTTAAGCTTCAGTTTCAGATATCTTTTCAGGGATAAGGAATACACCACAAGCCTTCGTGCAGATACCGACCACTATAACAGGAAGGATATTACTCACAAGCTTCAGGTTAAGGCAGGATACTGGGTTTTGAAAAACCTTGAGCTTACAGTTAGCTATGAGAGGTCTCAGAAGGATTCCAATGTAGATTACTATGATTATCATCAAAACCTCTTTATGGTTGGCGGCAGGTATCTTTTCAGGTTTTAACATCCCTTTCCGCCAGAAATCTGGCAGTTAAGGTTTATCTGCCTGTTTTCTGGCAGCATCATTATTAAAAATTGTTAAATATTAAGGTTTTTTTTATTCACAATTCTGGCATATTGCTTGCAATATACTAATTAACGAGGAATAAGAAGATGAAAAAGTTTGTTTCTGTTTTAATTGTCCTTTTAATTGCATTTATATTCTATCTATTTCCATTTACATTATCCGGAGCAATTGCATCCTCTGATGATTCTGTATCAGATGACCGTCATCATAGAGAGACAGGCGACTATGATACCTCAAGGGACGACAGGGGCGATATAGATAGTGATGACAGGTACGAAAGGGAGCATGACAGAGAGGATGTTGACAGGGATGAGCATGACAAGGATAAGGATGGCGACCACGATAGGGATGGTGGAGACAGAGAGGATGTTGACAGGGATGAGCATGACAAGGATAGGGATGACGACCACGATAGGGATGGTGGAGAAAAAGAGGGTGATCGTGGAGGCGATAGGGATGAGAAGGGTGGCCATGACTCAAATGAGAAAGAATCTCATCACGATTGATTTTGCAAAGGGGGAAAA
>JAHFEP010000031.1:0-7193 GCA_023248415.1 Nitrospirota bacterium | reverse complement strand
CGACCACGATAGGGATGGTGGAGAAAAAGAGGGTGATCGTGGAGGCGATAGGGATGAGAAGGGTGGCCATGACTCAAATGAGAAAGAATCTCATCACGATTGATTTTGCAAAGGGGGAAAAGCAAAGAATATGTATAGCAACAACATATTAGTAACAGGGATTGGAGGCCCTGCTGGAAGGAGCGCAGCAGCATATCTTCAGAAAAACGGACTTTCTGTTATAGGCACAGATATAAGGGATGTTGATGCGCCGGTAAGGAGATTTTACAAAATACCCGCAGCAGATGACCTGTCTTTTTCATCGGTCTTGCTGGGCATCATATTGAAGGATAATATCTCTCTCTTGATTCCAACTGTATCAGAGGAGCTGCCGGTTATTGCAAAGCTCAAGAGATTTATTGAAGAGTGCGGCTGCTTAGTGGCTATTTCACCTGTTCATGCAGTTGACATTGCAAATGACAAGCTGAAGACAGCCTTATTTATGGCAGAGCATGAAGTCCCTGTTCCAAAGACCTTTGCTGCCAAGACGCCAAAGGAGCAGATCCTTGACGAGCTTGGCCTTCCGCTTCTTGCAAAACCTATTATTGGCAGAGGCGGGAGGGGGGTTGCGCTGCATAAAACAAAAGAGGAGCTTTACAAAGAGGCGAGGGAGAATATTATTTATCAGGAATTTATACCCGGAGAGGAGTTTGACTTAAATCTGTTTTTGGATAGAAAAAACACTATTGCCTCTGGCGTTGTCCTGAAAAAAACTATCCTCAAGGAAGGCGTGGTAGGCAATGCTGTTGAAGTGGAAAGGACAAACAGGGAGGATATTATCAGCTTAGGGATAAAGGCAGCCCTATTGCTTGAGATGGAGGGTCCCCTTGATATGGATATAAGGCTAAGAGAAGACGGGACGCCTGTGCTTCTTGAGATAAACGCCAGAATAGGCGGGAATGTTCTTTCTGCCACTGAGATTCTGGACAGCCTAATAAAGTCATGGAGGACAATGGTATGCGTATAGTTAGTTTAGTTGTATTTGTTGTAGTTGTCTTGTTTGCTTCTGCAAGCGTGTTTGCTGCAGAAAAACCTGTAGTGTCTTATGATGAGGCAAAGAAACTGATTGATGCAGGCGAGTATGCAAAGGCAGAAGAGCAGTTAACCAAATTGATATCTGCAAATCCAAAGAATGCAAAATATTATCAGCTCATGGGCGATGTGCAGAACAAGCAGGGAAAATCAGAAGAGGCATTAAAGAATTATGAAAAGGCAAAGGGGCTTTACGGAGAAAACCCAGAGCTTTTAAAAGGCATTGCAACAAGCCAGAAGAGGCTAAGAAGCTTCCATGATGCGGAGAAATCGTATAACAAGGCGATTGAGCTTGCGCCAAAGGATGAAGAGGCTAAAGACGACCTTTATAACCTGAAACTAAAAAGGGGCTTGCAGTTTAAGGCATTCTTTGGCGGATGGGAGCCTGATTATACAAAATGGGCATATGAAGGCTCGGTTTTTTATGGCGGCTTTGACAGGTTTGATTTAAATGCAGGTTACAGTTATGCTGACCAGACATACTATACAAGGCACAAGGTTTTTGCGAACGGATATTACTACTACAATCCGAATTCATATCTAAAACTCAGCCTTGCCTATAAAGACTATAACTATCCAGTCGACCCTGCTGTGCAGAAGCCGAATCCTGACTCAAATTCGTATGACACTGTTCCTGTTGCTGAGCTTGAGGCTTCCCACTGGTTCATAAAGAGCTTAAGAGGGACATTGGCGTATGAATACTTCAGGCCGAGCTTTTTCTATGATAAAGATAGCCATGCAAACAACCATAAAATCTCAGCCGAGCTTTATTATATAACACCATTTGAGCCTTTAAGGTTAAAGGCAATGTATGCTGTATTGAGGGACCCTGACTCTAAGAAGACAGAGATTAAGGGCAGAGATAATCTTCATACTACTCAGGGTGTGGCAACATCAACAAATGTCCAATATCAGACACAATCCCTTTTGGGAGGCGGTATAGAGCTTACAAAGAGCGGACTGACTGCAGAGCTTAAATATATGCCGAACAGGGACTTGGACAGCAGTTATAACTATTCTATTCTTGGAGGATTAGGTTATGAATTTACAGAAAAGATTTCAGGAAGGCTTGATTATGTTTATGACAAATATTCATCAGTGAGCAATTATGCAGGAAAGACAGCCAATGTCTATATGGTGTCAGGTTTATACAAGCTTCATCCAAGAGTAGATTTGGGTGCAGGCTACAAATTCATAGACTTGCCGACAGATAGCCAGCACACAGCCTTTTTGTCTCTGGTATTTAAAACAGGGTTAGGATTCTGATGTATCATATTCTATTGACCATACTTTTGCTACAGGCAACATATTCAGACCTCTATCATGAAGGCCAGATGCTCCTAAATAAAGGCGACATCAAAGGCGCAGAGGCTGTCTTAACAAAGGCTGCATTGCTGAATCACGGCCATGTGCCTACACTCAAGGCGCTTGCAGAGGTCTATGCAAAATCCAAAAGGTTTCCTGAGGCAATCAATCAATATCAGCGTATTATAGAGTTAAACCCCAATGATAGCGGGGCAAGGGGAAGGCTTGCTGAACTTTATTCATGGGTTGGAAATAATGACAAGGCGATTGTTACTTATAAAGAGGCAATAGAGCTTGATAAAAAAAATCATGGATTGAAGACAGGCCTGGCAAGGGTCTTGAGATGGTCGCGCAGATACGATGAGGCAGAGCAGCTCTATAACGATGTCCTAAAGGAGAACCCAAATCACCATAAGGCTCTTGAAGGCCTTGCAAAAATATATGCCATGACAGGCGACCTGTCAGCAGCTAATGGTATCCTTGATAAGGCTATAAGGCTGTACCCTGATGAGGCAGAGCTTTATAAAGAAAAGGGCAATGTCCTTGCATGGCAAAAGGACTTTCATGGCGCTATGGAGGCATTGCAGAGAGGGCTCTCTCTTTCACAAAACAATCCTGATATATACAGGACAATAGGCGATGTATATTTCTGGATGAAGGATTATCAGAAATCAATAGAAACCTATAAAAAGGCTGAGGCAGTAGAGCCTGACAATATAGATACCCACCTGATGCTTGCAAAGGTATACAGGGCAATGGGAAAGGCCCAGCTCTCTGAAGAGCATTTAAAGGTTGCCTTAAGGATAAACCCTTTCAATGCTGAGGCAAATAAACTTTTAAGCGAGATAAGCGGCAGCCCCGGCTATATGCTTGTTAAGACAACAGGAGAGGCCCTTGAATTATTAGTGCATCTCTTTGTCTTTGGCCTTGTTATTTATGCCTATAAAAGGAAAAGGCGGATATTAAGGCGGAGGCATAAGGTATATACATACTTTGTTAATTTTGTCCTGCCTGCATTTACAATACTTACATTTACTATCCATTTTGGAGGAAACGCCATCTCACGGTGGCTTGATGTAGAGATGCTTCACAGTCTTTCTGAAAATCTTCTGCTCTTTGCGCTTGGAATCTCTTTTCTTACCCTTTTATGGGCTGAGCACAAATCAAAGGAGTTTAAGGAGTCTGTTGTCCTTGCAATAGGCGCGCATCCTGATGACATAGAGCTTGGCTGCGGCGGCTTTATAATGAAGGCTAAGGACAGCGGCGCAAAGGTCTACGGCCTTACATTAACCAAGGGCGAAAACGGACATAGCGGAAACGGCAGCCGCAAGCAGGAGGCAGAAAAGACAGCAAGGTTTATGGAATTGGATGGTTTCTGGATCAAGGATTTTAAGGATACAGGGCTTAAAGAAAGCATACCAATGATTAAGGATGCCATAGAAGAAAAGATTAAGGAAACAGGTGCAACAATAGTACTGACTCATACAGGCATAGATATACACAGCGACCATCAGGCAGCCTTTGAGGCGACTAAAGAGGCTGCAAGGGATGTTGCATCTGTCCTTTGCTATGAGGATGTAAGCACGCCAAGGGAATTTGTGCCAAACTATTATATTGACATAACAGGCTATATAGATGATAAACTAAGGCTGATAACATTCCATAAGACACAGGAACATAAGACCTATATGGAACCGTCTGTTTTAAAGGGAAGGGCTGCGCACCGAGGTCTGCAGAGCGGTGTTTCATACGCAGAGGCATTCAGAATACATAAAATACTTAAATGATAACGTTGACACTCCTTACAATGTTTTATGCCTTTGGATTTATCATCTTTTTATTAGGCATACAAGGCATAATCTTTTTTCCGTTAACCATCCTTTATGAAATCTGGAAGAAGAGGGCGCTGAAAAGGATGCCGCCTTTTAATGGAAAGGCGAGCGTTTTAATCCCTGCGTATAATGAGGAAAAGACAATAAGGGCATCTATTCTTTCTATCCTTGAGTCTGACTATTCTGACACAGAAATAATCGTAATAAATGACGGCTCAACAGATAATACAGAGGAGAGCATCAGAGACCTTATTGATAAAGGAAAGATTGTTTACATTAATAAGGCTAATGGCGGCAAGGCAAGCGCTTTGAATGCAGGGATTGATGCTGCAACAGGAGAGGTAATTATCTTTACTGATGCTGACAGCCTTTTTCTGCCGAATACAATTAGCCAGATGACGAGATGGTTTGGCAGTGCGGATATTGATGCGGTATGCGGGAATGATGCTCCGTTAAACCCAGCAACACCAATCCAGAAGTTTCTTGCAATAACAACACACATCGGAACAGGATTTGTGCGAAGGGCATTGTCAATTGCAGGATGCCTGCCCATAATCACAGGCAATCTTGGCGCTGTAAGGACATCAGTATTAAAGGAGATAAAAGGCTTCAGAGAGATATGGGGAGAGGATCTGGAGATTACTTTCAGGCTTCATAAAATGAGAAAGAGGATTGTCTTTGACCCAGAGCCAAAGGTAATGGCAGAGTGCCCTGCAACATTAAAGGCATTGTGGAAACAGCGCATCAGATGGATGAGAAGCTACATAAAGATAATCTTTCTTCACAGTGATATGTTTTTTAAGCCGAGGTTCAGGCCGTTTTCATTTTATCTGCCGATAAATTTTGTAAACATGGCAATAGTCCCGCTTATGCAGATGTTTCTCATTGTCATTATACCTATTGCGCTTGCGAACAGGTATGTCTACTTTGCGGATACAATGGAGGTCTTGACCTATCTTGGCATCACATTTTTTTTTATAGTTGCTGTATACAGCATAATCTTAGACAGAGGTTTTAGTGATTTAATATATCTTCCATACGGATTGCTGATTCTCCCCCTTTCTTTTTTCTATAATGCAGTTGCAGCATATTCGTGGTGGAAGGAGCTTCAGGGCGCTGATGAGAGGTGGGAGAAGGCTGAAAGGAGAGACATTATGCAGATAGACGCGAAAGAGCTTAAGGGCTGGAAGGTTGCGCTTGCCGCATTGTTATTAATTATTGCTTCGTCTGGAACAACATACTTTTATCTTACATACTTAAAAAAGCCCGGGCTTGAAACCTATAATGTGAATATGAAACAGGGCCAACAGCAGACAGCAAAGCCTGTATTCAACCTTGCCCTCTCAACGCACTTTGACGCATGGGGAGACTGGAGGGATGCTGTGCGCAATGTGCTTGAGCGTCCGATGATTGGCATGACAGATGTTATAGGCATAGGCGCTGGAAGGCCGGAGTGGGTATATTTTAAATGGCAGGGACACGAAAAAGATTGGGCGAATCATCAGAAGGGTGAAAAGGACGACCTGCTTTTAAAAACAACTGAAACATTCCACAGAACAGGGTTTAAGGTTGCGGCAATCATAGACCTTTATGCGCCAAATTATATAAAGAAGAATCCAGAGGCAGCAGCAATCCGCTTTGACGGAGAAAAGAGTCCGGAGCAGATAAGCCTGATGGAGATAGTTGAAGGCGATTTTGGCAGGCTTGTATTGGATATGATTGAGTATGTAAGCAGGAACTATCCAATAGAGATAATAAACCTTACAGAGCTTTCATTCTACAGCTACTCTTTTAATGCAAAGGACCTCAAATCTTATGAGGCTTATTCAGGAAGGAAAGGTTGGCCTCTGGACAAGAGTGGGATGATAAACAGGAATGACCCGTCTGTTGGTGAATGGAAGTCAGAGATGATGGAGCAGTTTATAAAAAAGGTTGCAGAGGTTGTGCATAAGCACGGAAAGGAATTATATGTGGATGTGCCTGTAAGCTGGAAGGACTTCTCGCGCAATGCAAAGGAGTCAGGCCTTGATTACAGACGCGTTCTCCGTTATTCTGATAAGATAATTATATGGAACTATTTTTATCTTGAAGATGCCAAGCCGACAATATCTGAGGGCCTTGCAAAATACATGGCAGACAACTTCCCAAGCCGCTCTTACTACATATCTATCGGCCTATGGGGCAAAAAGGAGCATGTAAATGCAGAGTCCTTTGCAGAGGCGGTTAACAGCACATTAAAAGGCGGTTCAACGCAAATATGGATAACACCCAATGACCTTATAACAGACAAGCACTGGGAAAAGATAATGCCTTATGTTGCGCCTTCTGTTTCTAGCAGTCAAAATAAACCCTAATATCATATAAACGACACCATTGAGTTGATCGAGTTTTCGTTGTGCCACTCGCCAGATTTGTTGCGGACAGGTCTGACGCGCCTCTCTGGAGTTTTTCCTGTCAAAAATATCCTCTGTGCCCTTGTCACCGAACGATTTTATCACCGGGCTTTTTCTTGATTTGACACCGCTACCATAATAGTAAAATTATAATGGATAACGTTATATATAGCAACAGGTATTTTATTTTTCGCTTTCATATCCACCCAATGAATTGAGGGGAGCGTCCCTCTTTAGCGACTTGTTAGGGGTAATTATATTTTCAGTTTGTCTAAAAGCCAAAGGTATCGGTCATTTACATTATTTTAGGATTTCTTTTTAATTCTCAACGGCCTTGCCATATTGGCTTTGCATCACTGGCAGACCCTCTTGACAGGTGTTTTTTTAAATGGGCGACTCTTTTTTTGTAATCTAAAACATGAGCTGTGCTAAACTATGGTGTTGCAAAGCTATGGAAGGCTGTGAACTACGAAGATTTGACCCTCTTTACCCCTTCGGTTTCTTTATTATTCCCTCGCTGGGTTATATGGTGAGGATAACCTACAGCGCATACCCTTGCTATCCGCGGCATACAGAGAGATTATTATAATTA
>JAHFEP010000161.1 GCA_023248415.1 Nitrospirota bacterium | reverse complement strand
CTGTATCAGGGCTTTTGGGTTCATCAAAAGCCCTTTTTTTATCCCTTCTTATAAAGAAGGGAATGGGGGATTATTGCGTCCTTACATCAAATCAGAAAAGGGCAGAGGAGCTTGCAAGGGATTTAGGATTTTTCCTGAAGGCAGATTGTCTGCCTGTAGGGCAAGGTTTTAACCTTGCGTTAAGCAGCCCTGAAGGGCTGCCCTACAAAAGTCCAAACATCCTCCTTTTCCCAGAAAAAGAGATAATTCCATACGATGGTGTTGAACCTTCCCCATATATTATTGGCGAACAGGTAAAGATACTTTATCATCTGCTTAAAAGACAGGGTGAGAATATTCTTATTTTATCCATTCCTGAGCTTCTTTCCCGTGTGATGCCAAAGGAGCATCTCAGTTCAAATACAATAAAGATAAAGGCAGGCGCAGCAGCCATGAAAGGATTTGAAGAAACAGAATTATACAGGGATGATTTTATCCGCTGCCTGATTGATATGGGCTATCAGCAGAATGACCCTGTAACAGAGACAGGCGAATTCAGCATCAGGGGCGGCATTATTGATTTATTCACGCCCTATTTTAAAAATCCTATTCGTCTTGATTTTTTTGGAGACACTGTTGAGACAATCAAAGAGTTTGATATTGAGACGCAGCGGTCAATAACTAAGATGGATGAGGCGATAGTGCTTCCCCTTGCAGTCCCATCAGATATGCAGCTTGCCTCTATCTTTGATTATCTTTCCTCTGATACCAGCTATGTGCTAAATGAACAAGAAGAGATAAAAGATGAGGCAGAGGGCTACGAAAAAAAAATTATAGATGGTTTTAATGAGGCAAATGAAGGTTCAGGCGCAAAGCAGGCTGTGCCCCTGCCGGAAAAGATATATGTTTCATGGGGTGAAATACTGACGACAATAAATGAAAAGGGCATAATAGAATTAGAGCCCTTATACATAAAGGCAGAAGAGGATAATAATATAACCCTTCAGACAAGCTCCATTGAAGGGATAGGCATCTCGCCTTTGAAAAAGGATAAGAAGGCCATAGCAGAAAAAGAAAAGGCTGAAGACTTTTTTGAGATATTGGTTAATAAACTGAATTGCCTTAAAGAGGACAACGATATTATTATTGTCTGTCCCACAAAGGAACGTGCAGAGAAGATTCAGCATCTTTTCATGGAATATGAGCTGAATGTCCCGCTCATAAATGAGGCTGACTCTCCTAAAGACTCTCACCATATCTGTTTAGCTCTCGGCGCTCTGTCCGCAGGTTTTTCTTTTCCTGAATTCGGCCTGATTGTAATAACAGAGGATGAGATATTCGGCAGAAGGATAAAGCATAAGCCTCCGAAGCCGAGCAGGCTCGGCCAGATAATCTCATCCTTTACAGAATTAAACGAGGGCGACTATGTTGTTCATATTCAGCATGGCATCGGCAGATATGAAGGATTAAAGAGACTAAAGGTGAGCGGCTATGAAAGCGACTTTCTGCATATAAAATATGCCGGCAATGACAAGCTCTATGTCCCTGTTGACAGGCTGAATATGGTGCAGAAATATATCGGCGTTGAAGGAAAGGCGCCGCACATAGACAAATTAGGCGGCACATCATGGGAAAAGGCAAAGGCTAAGGTAAAGAGGGCAGCAGAATTAATCGCAAAGGAGCTGGTAGAGCTTTATGCACACAGGGAGGTTGCCAAGGGGATAGCATATCCGCCTGATGAGCAGTTGATGGAGGAGTTTGAGGCTTCCTTTGAATATGACGAGACGCCTGACCAGCTTACTGCAATAGATGATTTAAAGAGGGATATGGAGAGGCAGAGGCCGATGGACAGGCTTGTTTGCGGCGATGTTGGATATGGAAAGACAGAGGTTGCAATGAGGGCAGCATTTAAGGCTGTAGTTAATAATAAGCAGGCAGCCCTTCTTGTGCCGACAACAATACTTGCTGAACAGCACTATCAGAACTTTAAAGAGAGATTCTCGCCATTTCCAATGAGGATAGAGATGCTCAGCAGATTCAGGACTTCACAGGAGCAGAAAGAAATTATAAAGGATATTGCAGAGGGAAAGATAGATATTATTATTGGCACGCACAGGCTTTTGCAAAAGGATGTTGTGTTCAAAGAGCTTGGCCTTGTGATAATTGACGAGGAGCACAGATTCGGTGTCAAGCATAAGGAGAGATTAAAGGAGTTTAGAAAGAATGTTGATGTCCTGACATTAACAGCAACACCTATACCAAGGACTCTGCAGATGTCAATGGTTGGCATCCGGGATTTGAGCATAATCAACACGCCTCCGCCTGACAGGCTTTCTATAAGGTCTGTTGTTGCAAAGTTTGACAAGAGACTGATAAGGGAGGCTATTATGAAGGAACTAAACCGCGGAGGTCAGGTCTTCTTTGTTCATAACAGGATTAAAACAATAACCCAGATGGCGAACTTCTTAAAGGATATAGCGCCTGTGGCGAGGATTGCAGTTGCACACGGCCAGATGAACGAAAGGGCGCTTGAGGATGTTATGATTAAATTTGTGGATAAGGAGTACGACATACTTCTTTCAACAACCATTATTGAATCAGGCCTTGATATCCCTTCTGCTAATACAATCATAATAAACAATGCAGACAGATTCGGCCTTGCAGAGCTGTATCAGTTAAGGGGAAGGGTCGGCCGTTCTTCTGTGCAGGCATACGCATATCTATTAATTCCTTCTGCCTTTGGAGAGGGTGATGATGCAGGCGGCAAAACAATTACTGATATTGCAAAAAAGAGGCTTCAGGCAATAAGGGAGCTTACAGAGCTTGGCGCAGGGTTCAGGCTTGCGATGAGGGATTTGGAGATTCGCGGCGCAGGAAACATACTTGGCAAACAGCAGTCAGGCCATATTTCAGCAGTAGGCTTTGAATTGTACACAAGATTGATTGAGAACACCATAAAAAGGATGAAGGGCGAGGAGGTGCAGGAGGAGTTTGACCCTGTAATAAATCTGCCTGTGTCTGCCTTTATACCAGATGATTATATTGCTGATTCGCTCCAGAGGCTCAATATGTATAAGAGGCTTGCATCAATAAGGGAGAGCAGCGAGATTGAGAATATAAAAGCAGAACTGATGGACAGATTCGGCGCCCTTTTAGAGCCTGTAAGCAGCCTGCTGAATATAATTGAGTTAAAATCCCTTGCAATTGCAAATAATATTGCTAACATTGAGGCAAAGGCAGGCGGCGTAGAGTTCAGATTTTTAAAAGACAGGGGAATACCAAAGGGCATTGCAGAAAAACTGATAAAAAGATATGGAAGGGATATCAGGTTTTCATCTGAATACTCATTTCTGCTAAAAACACCTGTTTCAAAATGGGATGAACTCTTTGAAAGGCTAAGAATTACCTTGCAAGAATTGAGCAATGTGTGATATAAATAATAATTCAAAATCTATTAAAAATAAGGAGAACTTTATGAAAAGACACGTTATGCTTGTAGTTTTAGCACTAATACTTTTGACATCCTTCACAGCATCATGTGCAAAGGATGGCGCAAAGAAATCAGGCGATGTTATAGCAGTTGTAAACAGCAGAGAGATTACAACAGAGGACATTAAAAAGAGGCTGGGCCAGGCAGCATCAAGGATGCATGAAGTCCTTGCTGATGAGCAGACCAGAAATGATATCATTGATGACATTGTTGCCACTGAATTGATTGTTGAGGATGCAAAAAAGAAAGGTCTTGATAATGACCCTGCCTTTATCCAGAAGGTTGATGAGTTCAAGAACACAGAGCTTCGCAATACATATTTAAATAAAGAGGTTATTGAGAAGAATACTGTGTCAGAGGCAGACTTAGCAGATTATATCAAAAAGAATGAGGATATAATTAAAACAGAGATAAAGGCAAGCCACATACTTGTAAAGACAGAAAAAGAGGCTGATGATGTGCTGGCAAGGCTTGCCAAAGGCGAGGACTTTGCAAAACTTGCTGCCAAGGTTTCTCTTGATACAAGGAATAATAAGACAGGCGGGGACTTAGGGCCTATTAATATAAGGGACATACCTGCAGAGGCAGCAGAGCTTGAAAAGGTTATCCTGTCATTAAAGGCTGGCGAAAGCGGCAAGCTAAAGGGGCGGTTTGGGGTCAGTGTGGTAAAGGTTGTCTCAAGGACAGTAAATAAAAAGATTGCAATAGATAATGAATTGCAGTTCAAGCTGCAGGACAAACTTTCAAAGCAGAAAAGGCAGAATGCCCTTAATGATAAAGTTAAAGAGCTGAAGTCAAAGGCAAAGATAGTGATTAAAGAGGATGTCTTGAAGAAGCTGTCTGAGACGCCAAAGGCACCAGAAGGTAAAAAATAATAAAAATTGAAAAATGCAAAATGAAAAATTAAAATTTAAGATTTGCAATCTGCATTTTGCAATAATCCTGTTTACGGTTTTTCTTGCAGCAGGCTGCCAGAGGGGAAAGGCTGATGCAAAGAGAGCGCTTGTATCCTTTGATAATCAGACTATAACACTCGGCGAATTTAATTCCCTATATAAAGATACAATAGCCAATTTCGGGATAAAGGATAATAAGGAGCAGTTAAATAATCTAAAAAGAGACCTTCTGAATCAATTGATTGAGAAAAGGCTTATCCTGCATGAAGCCCAAAGCAAGAATATTCTGATAGGCGATGCAGAGATGAATGATGCCATTGAAAAGATAAAGACAGATTATCCCAAAGAGAAATTTGACGAGATTTTAAAGGCAGAAAATCTCACCTATGATAAATGGAAGGAACGTATCCGCGAAGACCTGATTATCAAAAAGGCCCTTACTTCAATTGTAGATAGTCAGATAAATATTCCGGATGCAGAGCTTAAAAAATATTATAATACTCACAGAGAAGAGTTTAACAGAAAAGAGGAGGCAAGGGTAAGGCAGATTGTGGTAGCAAAAGAGGAAGAGGCTTTAGCAATAAGAAAAGAGCTTTTGTCAGGCGCTGATTTTGCAAAACTGGCGCAGGAGAAATCCCTTACGCCAGACAAGGCAAAGGGCGGGGACCTCGGATTTTTTGCCAAAGGCGGCTCAATGCCAGAGGAGTTTGATATTGCATTTACACTAAAGGTCAATGAAATAAGCAAGGTGATAAAAACGCCTTACGGCTTTCACATATTCAAGGTAGAGGAAAAACGGCCTGCAAGGAAGATAAACTATGTAGATGCAGTGTCTGAGATTAAGGGAATCCTTATGCAGGAAAAGAGAGAAATGAGATACCGTGAATGGCTGGCTGAGCTTAGAACTAAGAAGGGTGTTAAGATAGACTATGAAATACTTTATGAGTGACGGCTTTATTTCACCCATTCTCCATTTCACCGTTTCTCCGCTTCTATAATTTTTTTCTTAAAGGGGTAATTAAGATGTTTAGAAAAGTTTTTTTAATAGTGGCTATATTGTTTTTTTCTTTAATACCTGTGGGCAGCATCGCTGCCATTACTATTGATAAGGTTGTGGCAGTTGTAAACAATGAGGTAATAACCCAGAGCGAATTGGAAGAAATCATACAAAAGCCTAAAAAACAGATAATGGAAAACTTCAGCGGCGAGGAGCAGGAGAGGCTTTTGAATAAACTCACAAGGGATTTATTAAATAAGATGATTGAAAAAAAACTGCAGCTTCAGGTGGCGCGGCAGATGAATATCGCAATAAATAAGACAGAGGTTGATGCGGCATTTGATGATATAAAGCTCAAAAATGCCTTTCCGGATGACGAGGCATTTAAGAGGGCATTGGCATCAGAGAATATGACACTTGAACAGTATAAAAAGGAGCTCACAGAGCAGCTTATGATTATGCGGCTTGTTACAAAAGAGGTGCGGTCAAATGTTGTAATAAGCGAGGAAGAGATAAAGAGACATTATGAAGAAAAGAAAAAGGATTATGCTATACCAGAGGAGGCAAGGCTCCGCATCATCTTTTTTAAGGGCGATGATGGTATAAAAAAGGCAGAGGATGCCTTAATCAAGATTAAAGGCGGCGCTGACTTCGCTGAGATGGCAAAAAAACATTCTGAAGACCCTACTGCAAATGGCGGCGGGGATATTGGATTTGTTAGAAAGGGACATATGCTTCCTGCACTTGAAAATACTGCCTTTTCCCTTAAAAAAGGAGATGTAAGCAGTGTTATCAAGGCAGATGCAGGATATTATATTATCAGGATTGAAGAGCGCAAAGAGCCAACATACATACCAATAGAAAAGGTGAGGGAAGAGATTGAAAAGAGCCTGTATGAACAAAAGGCAAACGCCCTGTATGACGAATGGCTCAGGGATTTAAGAAAGAACGCCCATGTAGAAATAAAACTGCAGTAGTTGACAATCCAGACAGTGTGTGCTATGTTTTGCTTAAATAAAAAGGAGGGAAAGATGAAAAGATTATTAACAGTTTTAGCAGCAGTAATCATCACCCTTTTTCTTTCAGCGCCTGTGTTTGCACAGGAGGAGCTCTTTGATGCAAAGGCAGCAGAGGAGCACTTCAAAAAAGGGCTTGAGCTCTACTTCCAAAAGGAATACTCTGTTGCTGCAAAGGAATTCAAAGAGGCAGCCAATATCAATCCCAATGCTGCAAAGAGCTACTATTTTCTCGGCTATTCCTATTACAAGCTCGGCATGATGAAGGACGCAAACGAGGCATTTGACCAGGGCTATCAAGTAGACCCGTACTATT
>JAHFEP010000329.1 GCA_023248415.1 Nitrospirota bacterium | reverse complement strand
AAGATGGTATAAATAATCTTATGCAAAAGGTCGGCATTAAGGTCAGCAGTGTCTTTAAGATAGATGCCTCAAAAAGGACAAAACACACAAATGCATATTTTACAGGCATTGGAAAGGTAAAAAGGATCGTCCTTTATGATACCCTTATTGAGAAGATGAATGAAGATGAAACGTTGTCAGTCCTTGCCCATGAGATCGGCCACTGGAAAAAGAAACATATCTTAAAATATATAATCGTTACCGAGGTTATTGCATTAATTGCAGGTTATATAGGCTTTAAAATTCTTCAAAGCGATTTTCTTATTAATCTCTTTAATATAAAGGATAGCAGTTTCTTTGCAAAGGCAATACTGCTCGGCTTTCTCGGCTCCATAGCAGCCTTTCCCTTTACCCCTCTATTTAATTATTTCTCGAGAAAATACGAGATAGAGGCAGACCGCTTTGCATGCGAACTTACCGGAGAAAAGAAGGGCATGATAAACGCGCTTATAAAACTTTCAAAGGACAACCTCTCTAACCTCCACCCTCATTCATTATATGCCGCCTTTTATTACTCTCATCCGCCTGTGTTGAAGAGGATAAGGCTTATAAAATCCACTTTAATTAACACTCGCTAATCCCTTGCCTTGCCAATTCGGAACTGAAAGTCAATTTTTATTGACAATTTTATAATACTTCTGGTAATTTAGCTTAAATTGCTTATTATATTGTTAGCTGTAAAATGAATACAATAAAATCACAAAGATCTCAAGAGCCCAATTAGCGGACTTGTCCTATTAATGGCGAATCGGATAAAATGATAAAAAGACGCAAGGCAAAAATATTTTTATTGGCTGTCCTCTGGGCTGTTTTCCCTCCTGTTCTGATTTTTGTTCTACTCATGGCTATCATAAAACCTGCTATCAGAGGCAGAGAACCTGATGGAGTGAATTATATTTTATTGATAAGACAATAATCATCCTATGGCTTTTATCATTATTGCCTCTTGTGAGTCTTTTTTCACCGAAAGCAATTTTTCTCAATCAAAATGATATGACCCACCCTCTCTTTGCTGCGTTCATGAGCTTACTTAAGAGTGAGTCTTGCTTTTTCTTAGTGATAGGTTTTCTTTCGATTGGCATATTTGGCCCAATTTTGGAGGAAATTATCTTTCGTGGCTTGCTCTTGGAAAAATCACATGAAATAGGGAGAAGTAAAGTCATGCGATGTTTCTTGGATTCCGTTGTATGCCTTTTTTTTGCACTTCTTCATTTTCCCATTAGTTTTGTTTCTCCACTTATATTGGCCGCAGCATTCATTTATGTCAGAAGGCGTTCGGGAAGTCTATGGCCATCTATCTTTATGCACGCCTCTTGGAACAGTTCCATTCTTATTGCTATGCTTGTGGCTCATCAAAACATATGAAGTTTGGAATAAGTGTGGAATAAAACAGTGCCAAGGATAGCAAGGGTATGCGCTGTAGGTTATCCCCACAATATAACCCATCGAGGGAATATTAGGCGCTGAGGGATTTATAAAAAGGCTTGAGAAGTTACTTAAGCGTGATATTTTACCAAAGAAGGAGAAGTAAAAAAATATGGAAGTGTCCCTATCTCCTCTCTCTCTATTTTTTTTCTAAGCAAGATATTACACAAAATATTTTACATTACCCCGATGTTAAAATAGTTTGAGTTATAATATTAGATGATGTATAATAAATTTGAGATGGAGGAAAAGGCAAATGAAGACTGAGGAGCTTAAAATCAAATATCCAAGCGGATTTGAACATTCTGTACATATGACAAAAGAAGAGATGGAACAGCATATACGATTAATGGCAGCGCTCAAAATGTTTGAATTAGGCAAGGTATCATCAGGAAAGGCTGCTGAATTGGCAGGAATATCACGGGTAGAATTCTTTGAGGTATGCGGCAGATACCGCGTTAGTATATTTAACTATCCACCTGAGGAAGCTAAGAAGGAGCTCCACAAGGATTTAGAGGCTGTAAGAAAGATAAATAGTAGATGAGAATTGTCTCTAATACAGGCCCAATTATCGGTCTGGCTAAAATAGACCGTCTTTCCATCCTTAAAGATATTGCCTCAGAGATAATCATTCCACCCATGGTTCATAGAGAACTGTTAGGAAAAACCGGAATTGAATCGGAAAGGATAGACAATGCATTAAATGACTTTATTAATGTTATTAAGCTAAAACCTCTGGATTCAGCAACTGAAGATGCATTGTCAGATTTGGATGAAGGTGAAAGGCAGGCAATTGGACTTGCCTCTGCATTTTCAAAGGATATTGGATTGCTTATTGATGAATTGAGAAGTCAAGGGTATTGGATTTCTGACGAGGTAGCAAATTTAGCAAAAGACCTCGCAGGTGAAAAGTAGAAACAAGGACTTGAAAAAATATTAT
>JAHFEP010000160.1 GCA_023248415.1 Nitrospirota bacterium | reverse complement strand
TATTAACCTTACCTCACAGCGCAAGCTGATTGCTGAAACCCTTTTAAAAAGCAGCAAACATATCAAGGCAGAGGAGCTGTATCAGCTTGTCCATAAAAAGAACTCTAAAATCGGGCTTGCTACTGTATACCGCACCTTGCAGATTATGAAGGACAGAGGCCTGATTGAAAAGAGGGATTTCGGCGACGGATGCAGCCGCTATGAGGACAGCAAGGTAATGCACCACGACCACCTAATCTGCCTGAAATGCGGCAAGGTTATTGAATTTGACGAGCCGACAATTGAGACCCTTCAAATGGAGGTTGCAAGAAAGAATAAATTCAAGGTCTTAAGCCACAGGCTTGAGCTCTTCGGCTATTGCAATAACTGCAATAGATAATTTTTTTAGCTTAGATTGAGAATGATTATCAATCTTAAAAGGTTGCCTTATGGAATGCCACAGTCATAAAAAAACGCCTTTGCCAAAAGAAATGCATAAAATAGCCCTCATAGGAAACCCCAATGTGGGCAAGAGCGTCATCTTTGGCATCCTTACAGGTAAATATGTTGCCGTCTCCAACTATCCGGGAACTACTGTTGAGGTGGCATATGGAAACTTAAATCTGAACAATGGCAGATTTCTGATAATTGACACGCCCGGAACAAATACCCTGATACCAATGTCTGAGGATGAAAAGGTAACAAGGGATATCCTCTTGAATGAAAAGATCGCCTCAACTGTACAAGTGGCTGATTCAAAAAACTTAAGGCGGGCTCTCCTGATTACGCTACAGTTAATTGAAATGGGATTGCCTTATCTGCTCGTGCTTAATATGGATGACGAGGCAAGAAGCCGCGGGATTATAATTGATAATAAAAAACTTTCAGAAATATTATCTGTGCCAATAATACCCACAGTAGCCACACAGCGTCAGGGAATACCTTTGCTATTACAGCATATTGCTGCGCCTGCCTGCTCAAAATTTTCTTTTAAATATGATGAACAGCTTGAAGATGCAATAAAGGAGATAACACAGCTCCTTCCAGATTCAAACATAGCCAAACGTTCATTAGCCGTCATGCTCCTCTCGGGCGATGAAAGCCTTAAAGAATGGCTCCATTCTAAGATAAGCGACTCTGTCATAAAGACTATAGATTCAATATATCAAAGGACTCAGACAAAATACCATGGGCAATTAGGCTATCTGATAAATCAGCGCCGATTAAGGGCAGCAGACGAAATCCTGCAGTCGGTTTTTACTCCTGCTCTGGAAAAGGCAAGGGGGATAAAAGAATCCTTCGGCAAATGGTCTATGCATCCTGTGTGGGGCATTCTAATTATGGCATCTGTCTTAATTCCTTGTTTATGAATTTGTCGGTGTCTTGGGCGCTCAATTTCTTGTCAGGTTTTTAGAGGAAAACATTTTTGGAAGGTATCTGAATCCATGGGCAATAAAGATTGCAGACCTCATTATACCTTTTCCTTTTATCAGGGAATTATTCGTCGGAGATTATGGCATAATAACAATGGCGCTGACATACGCTATCGCAATCATCCTTCCTATTATAGGAACATTTTTTTTAGCCTTTGGAATTCTGGAAGACTCCGGCTATTTGCCAAGACTTGCTGTTATGGCAAACAAGGTCTTTAAGATTATGGGTCTCAATGGAAAGGCAGTCCTTCCAATGGTTCTTGGCCTCGGATGCGACACAATGGCAACATTAACTGCAAGGATCCTTGAAACAAAAAAGGAAAAGATTATAGTCACGCTCCTCCTTGCACTCGGCGTCCCATGCTCTGCCCAGCTTGGGGTAGTGCTCGGGATGTTAGCAGGCCTTTCCTTAAAGGCAGTGGCCCTCTGGGCTGGAATCATAACTGGAATACTCTTTATCGTCGGCTATCTCGCTGCGAAGGTTATTCCTGGTGACGAATCAGATTTTCTTCTGGAACTTCCGCCGATTCGCATACCGCAATTATCCAATATTCTTATTAAGACTCTGGCAAGGGTAGAGTGGTATCTAAAGGAGGCAGTGCCTTTATTTATACTCGGAACTGTAATCTTGTTTCTATCTCACAAGCTCAACCTGCTTAATGCAATGGAAAGGATTACCACGCCTCTTGTTGTGGATTTTCTGGGCCTGCCGCCAAAGGCAGCAGAATCATTTATTATTGGCTTCTTAAGAAGGGACTATGGCGCAGCAGGCCTTTTTGCCATGGCAAAAAAAGGAGAGCTTGACAATGTTCAGATTCTTGTCAGCCTTGTTACAATTACCTTATTTGTGCCATGTATTGCAAATCTATTTATGATAATAAAAGAAAGAGGGTTTAAAACAGCAATGGCCATAGTAGCCTTTATCTTCCCATTTGCGTTTTTGGTAGGCGGGGTTTTGAATTTTATTTTGAGGGCTGCAAACATCAGGTTATAGCTATATAAATACAGCAACCTTATCTTTAGGAGACACTAAGATGAAAAAATCAGGAGAAAAGAACCTTCACCTGCACAGTGTAATGATTAAAGAAAAGGATCAGCAGACAGATGAGCTCCTTGAACTTCTCTGGTTGATGAAGGAAGAAGGAACGGACGAGCTAAAAGAGTTTTTACAAAGGGTTGAAAATAAAGATGCGGTAAAACTCTTAGATGAAATGGTTAAAGAGGATTTTGTTTCCGTAAATAAGGAGAAGATAAAACTTAAAAATAAAGGCGAGAAAAGGGCAGAACTTATTATCAGACGGCACCGCCTTGCTGAGAGGCTTTTTTCGGACCTCTTTGCCTTTGAGGCAAAACAGGCACATGCTGATGCCTGCACCTTTGAACATATCCTCAGTCCTGAAGTAACTGACAGCGTATGCACATTTTTGGGTCATCCGCCAATCTGTCCTGATGGAAAACCAATACCGAGAGGCGAATGCTGTAAGAAATTTAAGGTAGAGATAAAGCCCCTTGTTCAGCCATTAACAAATCTTCAGCCTGGCAAAGAAGGGAGGATTGTATTTATTACACCCAAGTATCATGCAAGGCTTGACAAATTAAGCTCTCTGGGTATTGTCCCAGGGAGTATTGTGAGGGTGCACCAGAAAAAGCCGACATTTGTATTGGAGATTGATGAGACAGAGTTAGCCCTTGATGAGGATATTGCAAAAGAAATATATGTAAAGGAATGGAAGAAATAACCTAATAGTTATAGGAGGTATAAAAAAATGTTAGGAAGTTTTTTAATCACACTTAGGGAAGGGGTTGAGGCTGCTCTGATTGTAGGGATACTTTTATCATACCTTTACAAGACCAAGCAGAGCAGATACAACAGTTATATCTATTACGGCGTCACTGCAGCGCTGCTTGTCAGCAGCATTGCTGCGTATCTATTCAGCTTCTTTCTCGGCGGGCTTACAGGCCGCTTTGAACAGCTTTTTGAAGGGGCGGTCATGTTTCTTGCAGTTGTAGTCCTGACCTACATGGTTGTATGGATGCATCATCAGAGCAGAAACATCAGCATGGAATTAAAGAAGAAGGCAGATGCAGCAATAGAGGCAAAGAATCTCTGGGCGCTGTCAATCCTCTCCTTTGCAGCGGTGTTTAGAGAAGGTGTTGAAACTGTCTTGTTTTTATATGCCCTTTTTATACAACAGGCATCAAATAACGGCGCAAACAGTGTTAGTCATTTATCATCTATAGCCGGTGCATTTGGCGGAATTATCACTGCTGTTATCCTTGCATACATCTTTTTTAAAGGTTTTGGACATGTTAATTTAAAGACATTCTTTAGGGCAACAGGTGTGGTGATTATTATCATATCAGCCGGTCTCCTTGCAGGCGGCGTACATGAATTTGAAGAGGCAGGCATCCTGCCGCCAATCATTGAGCATATATGGGACATCAATCATATACTGAACGAAAAGGGCATAGCAGGTTCATTTTTAAAGGCCCTATTCGGCTATAACGGAAATCCATCGCTCCTTGAGGTGGCTTCTTATGTCTTATATTATCCCCTTGTCTTCTGGATGCTGAAAAAGGAACATCACGACCTTGCACAATAGGAGTAAATCTGGGGAAAACTATGTGGTTCTATTATGCTATCACAACAGCTTTTTCTGCTGCCACCTCTGATGTCATTACAAAAAAGACACTTCAGCGGGCAGACGAATATATTGTTGCGTGGTTCAGACTTCTTAGCTCTGTCCCGTATCTGCTGATTATCTTTTTTATTATTGAGATACCTGCTGTTGACTCAACCTTCTGGATTGCCTTAATCACTGCCCTGCCGCTTGAAATTGTAGCGCTCATACTTTATATCAAGGCGTTAAAGGAATCGCCCCTCTCCTTATCAATCCCCTTTCTTGCCTTTACACCTGTATTTCTAATTTTAACCTCTTTTTTAATATTAGGCGAACTTCCTGACAAGTCAGGAACTGCAGGAGTAATATTAATTACTGCCGGTGCATACACCTTAAATCTCCATACAACCAAAAAGGGGATATTAAAACCGTTTAAGGCGATTACAAAGGAAAAGGGCTCTTTATTAATGCTGATTGTTTCATTCATCTACAGCATAACCTCAAGTCTTGGCAAGCTCGCCATACTCCACTCAAGCCCCGCATTCTTTGGAGCAGCATACTTCCTTATCTTAGCCCTTGCATTTACACCTATTGTTATGTTTAAATCAAGGAACAATCTGGGGCAGATAATAAAAAACTATAAGTTCTTCGGCCTGCTCGGCTTCTTTCACTCTATAATGATTATAACACACATGATCGCAATGAGCCTTACACAGGTAACATATATGATTGCAGTAAAGAGGACAAGCCTCATATTTAGCGTAGGTTATGGATATATTCTATTTAAAGAGGAGAAGATAAGGGAAAGGGTGCTCGGAAGCATTTTAATGATAATTGGTGTTGTACTGATTGTCGTTTTTTAATTATGCAGATTATCAAGTTAAAGAGAAATGAAGAGAAAAGGATTCTAAACGGCCATCCATGGGTCTTTAGCAATGAGATTGAAGATTTCCCCTCACACATTGAACCAGGAACCATTGTGGATATAGAAGACTATAAAAACAGATTCATTGGCAGGGGATATTTTAATCCACGTTCACTTATATCTGTAAGAATACTCACAAGGGAAAAAGAGGAGATTGATGCAGTTTTTTTCAGAAAAAGAATACAAGCTGCCTATGAATACAGAAAAGATATATTCCCATCTGCAAAATCGTATCGCATTGTATATAGTGAAGGAGATTTTCTTCCAGGCCTTATTGTGGATAAATATGAAAACGTTATTGTAATTCAATCCCTCACAGCAGGCATTGAAAAACAGCTAAATAATATCTCTAATATACTCATTGACGAATTTAAGCCAGAGGTAATAGTAGCAAGGAATGATACAGGAATAAGAGAGCTTGAAGGTTTAGAGCTTGAAACAAAGATACTGTACGGCAGGCTGTCTGATGAATTGTTCATTGAAAGAAACGGCTTGAAGTTTGCAATAGATATTATCTCAGGCCAGAAGACAGGTTTTTTCTTTGACCAGTGTGAAAATTATCTAAGGCTTGCAAATGTTGTAAAGGACAAGGATGTCCTTGACTGCTTCTGTTACATCGGCGGCTGGTCTTTGCATGCCGCAAGATACGGCGCAAAAAGTGTAATAGGAATTGACTCATCAGAAAAGGCAATAAGCGCTGCAAAAAGAAATGCCTCATCAAATGGCCTTGCTGATAAATGCAGCTTTGAGATAGCAGATGTTTTTGAGAGGCTAAGGGGACTTAATAAGGAAGGGAAAAAGTTTGACGTCATTATTTTAGACCCGCCTGCCTTTGCAAAGAGCAGGGCAAAGACTGCAAGCGCACTCAAAGGATATAAAGAAATAAATCTTCAGGCAATGCAAATGCTCAGGCCCGGCGGCTATCTAATCACCTGCTCCTGCTCATATAATATCAGCCGCGAGACATTCCTTGATATGTTAATCAATGCCGCAGTTGATGTAAAAAGGCCTGCAAGGCTTATTGAGTTTTCCACACAGGCAAGAGACCATCCGATACTTCTTGCTATAAAGGAGACAGCTTACTTAAAATTTGCGATATTACAAATGTTGTAATTATAAGGGCGTAATATGTTACGTCCTCCAACCTGTCATTGCGAATACCGTAGGTGTGTGGCAATCTAAAGATTATTATTGACAGAAAGGTTTTTTATGTGATAAGTTAAAAACCAAGTGGGCGATTAGCTCAGTGGAAGAGCACTGCCTTCACACGGCAGGGGCCGTTGGTTCAATCCCAACATCGCCTACCATTTTTTATCCCCTTAATTTCTCTTCTTCCTCTTGCTTTGTCTTACAATCAATGCAAAGGGTGGTTACAGGCCTTGCCAAAAGCCTCTTTATATTGATCTCTTCGCTGCAGGATTCACAGGTGCCATAGGTATTGTTTGCAATCTTATCCAATGCCTCATCTATCTTCTTTAACAGCTTTTGCTCCCTGTCTTTTAATCTCAGAACAAAGTTCTGCTCTGACTCTGCTGATGCCTGGTCAGACAAATCAGGATAGTTTTCTTTTTCAGGATTCAATCCACCACCGCCAATGAGCTCCCCTGCCTCTGCAAGAAGCGCATTTTTCTGCCTCTCCAACTCTTTACGAATCTCTTCGTACTTACCGCTGTTTTTAGCTTCTTTTACATTTTTTATCTTGGTCTTGCTTGTCGGCATAATTCAACTCCTCGCTTTTTACACAAAATAAAACATAATACTA
>JAHFEP010000159.1 GCA_023248415.1 Nitrospirota bacterium | reverse complement strand
TCATCTCGTGTGGATTGCCAAGATTAACAGGTGTTGTAACATCTGACATAAGAAGTCTGTAAATGCCGTCAACAAGGTCAGAGGCATAGCAGAAGCTCCTCGTCTGTGAGCCGTCGCCAAAGACAGTGACATCTTCATTCTTTAGCGCCTGACTGATAAATGTAGGAATAGCACGTCCATCTTTTATACGCATCCTTGGACCATAGGTGTTAAATATACGCACTATCCTTGTATCAACTTTATGATACCGATGATATGCCATTGTAATTGCCTCTGCAAATCTCTTTGCCTCATCATAAACGCCTCTTGGGCCAATAGGATTGACATTCCCCCAGTAATCTTCTTTTTGCGGATGTATAAGCGGATCGCCATAGACTTCTGATGTTGAGGCAAGAAGAAATCTTGCGCCCTTTTCCTTTGCAAGGCCGAGCGCCTTATGCGTGCCGATAGAGCCGACCTTTAATGTTTGTATAGGAAGCTCAAGATAATCAATCGGGCTTGCAGGGCTTGCAAAATGGAGTATAGCATCTATCTTGCCACGGACATAAATATAGTTTGTTACACCATACTGTATAAATGAAAATCTCTTATCCCTTATATGGTCAATGTTTGCTGTATCGCCTGTTATAAGGTTATCCATGCAGATAACCTCATGTCCTTCTGATAAAAGCCTGTCACAAAGATGCGAACCAATAAACCCGGCACCGCCTGTAATCAGTATTCTCATATACTCACTGCTTCCTTTCTATTTGAGATTGCAAAACCGATTCCTATTAACAGCCACAGCATTAATGCCATCTCATCAACTAAAAGATGGTCAAACTGAACACGGATTAAAAATCCAATAACAGAGAGTAAAATAGCAAACGATAAAATCCTTTGTTCATTAAACCTATCCTTCCAATCCTTCCATAAAGATTTAAGTATTGCCCAAAAGAGCCAGATTAACGCAATAAGCCCTGGTATACCAAGTTCAAGGCCGATATTGAGGAAGGTATTATGAGTATGGAACAACAAAACACTCCTTTTAAAAAATTCAGGATAGACCTTTGCAAAATTTGCCCTGCCATAACCAAAGCCAAAAACAGGTCGGTCTTTTAAATGTATTATGCCAAATCTCCAGAGTTCCATCCTATCGTTATATGTATATGCTGGATGAATCACTTGAGCCTTCAGTGCTTCCTTGGCTGCAAAAGGGTATTCTTTTTTTAACTGAAAACCAATATAACCTATAATAACAACTGCGAATAATATTATCAATACCTTTCTGTTTATAAATACACCAAAAAGTATCATCTCAAAAAAAGCAGCAATCCATGCAGCCCTTGTAAAGGTAAGGATTAATGCAGTTGTTGCTATAAGGGTCACAGAAAAATATATGACCCTCATTTTAGCGCTGCTCATATAAAATCTGTAAAATAAAATTGGCAATACAAGAATCAGATAAGTGCTGAAATAATTATAATCAGGAGTAACAGAATCTACCCTGCCTGCTGATTTCATGTGGCCTGTTATGCCCATATATTCAAGTATACCATAAATTGATACTACTGCTGCGCCGATAATTAACGCATCTAATATCCTGTCAACATGCCTTCTTTCAATATTATTAATTGATGAGTACAGGAAAAGAAAACCTATCAACATCTCAGCCCTGTATTCCTTAAAGCTGTATCTGATGTCTACAGAAAATATTGTTGAAAGCAGCCCCCATATTAACAGTAATAAAACAGGCAGGTCAATACCTGTTCTTTTAAACTTAAAATCTCTTTTTACAATAATTTCTATGAACCAGAAAAGGACAGGAATAAAAATAGCCAAAAGCCTGAGGGTCATAGTATGGGCAAAAGGGAGGATGAAAATCAGAACCATGAAGAAGAACTGACTTATTAATTCTCTTTTGTAGAGCATTATCTTTAGTATATCTTTGGTATAGTTGTTGATAAACATATCTTGCCTATCTCCATGGGGATAATAGAAAAAAATCATTGTGTGGCTTAATAATTATACATTATAAAGGCTCATAAAGTAAACCCAGTTAGAAAAGACAAGCTTTTACTCCACTGGCAGGGCTTTCTAACAGGTAAACTGCCTCTGAATAAATTTTTAAGTCCTGTTTTATTGACAAGTGTAGTAAAAAGTAGTAAATTCTGTGCATAATGAGATATAAAAGAGTATTGCTTCTCTTCCCAGATTATAAAGGCGGCCATTATGGAGCACTGCGGCCGCCAGCAGGATTGGGCTATCTTGCAGAAACATTAGAAAGAAATGCTATTGAGCATGATATCCTTGATATGGCTGTCGGCTATTCCATTAATGATCTGCGTAAAAAGATAATCTCTTACAATCCTGACCTGATCGGCATCAGCATAATGTCTTTTATGTATAAGAGGTCCTATGATATTATAAGATTTGCCAAACAGGTAAAACCAACTCTCCATATTATTGCTGGCGGACCACATATTTCAACATTCAGGGAAAATGCCATTAAAGAATGTCCAGAGATTGATTATGGCGTAATCATGGAAGGTGAAGAAACATTGGTTGAGCTTTGCAGGGGTGATAATGAATCAGAAATTAATGGATTAATTTATAAAAGCAATGAAGCAATTGTCAATAACAAGGAAAGGCTGTTTAAGGAAGAGCTTGATGAGATACCTTTTCCAAAATATGAGAAGTTTCCTCTAAACAAATATGTTACAGAAGAAATAGGTATAGTTTCATCCAGAGGATGTCCTTATGGCTGCACCTATTGCCCTGTAAAAACTACAATAGGAAGGAGGTGGCGCTTCAGGAGTGCAATAAATATAGCTGAAGAAATTCAATACTGGTATGACAAGGGTTACAGGCAGTTCAGTATCCTTGATGACAATTTCTCACTTAGACAGGATAGAGCTATAGAAGTATGTGATGAGATTAGAAAGAGAAATTTCAAGGGCTTAGAACTTAACTGTAATAATGGAATCAGGGCAGACAGGGTAAATTATGAAATACTTAAAAATATGAAAGAGGCTGGTTTTAAATATCTTGCCTTTGGAGTTGAGGCAGGAAATGACAGAATTTTAAAGAACATCAATAAAGGTGAAACTATTGAGGTTACAGAAGCAGCTATTAAAAATGCCCTTGACTTGGGCTTTAAAATAACCCTGTTCTTTATTGTAGGTTCGCCTGGGGAAACAATGGATGACCTGCAGGATTCGATAAACCTTGCGTTGAAATATCCTATATTTGACGCAAGGTTTTATAATCTTATACCATTTCCCCAAAGCAGGTTGTATGACTGGGTTAAAGAGAATAATTATTTCATATGCGACCCTGAAGAATACCTTAACACCTCATCCCACTGGGACTACAAGCCTGTTTTTGAAACACCAGAGATGGATAGAAATCAGAGGATAACTGCTTTAAAGATTGTTAGAAATGTGAGGAAAATGATAAGATATAATTCAATGAAGGCATCTTTATCTCCAAA
Source organism: Nitrospirota bacterium (assembly GCA_023248415.1). GTDB lineage: Bacteria > Nitrospirota > CAKKRA01 > 9FT-COMBO-42-15 > 9FT-COMBO-42-15 > 9FT-COMBO-42-15. The sequence goes on along the minus strand of JAHFEP010000159.1, from coordinate 3,265 downwards.
GTTTGGACCAGTAGCAGATATTATATCCAGAGTGTATGTTAATAACTGGTTTCAAGATAAATTGATGAAAAGCATTACTTTAAGAAGAAAACTGAAAAGGCTTTTTATATGTGCAACAAATTGAAGCCATCCTCTTTTCAAAAAACTCTATATTATTTATTAAGGCATGATTTGTAAACCGTAACAGTATCTTTTATCATATTATTCACATTAATCTTTCTTTTAAAAATTGCTTCACAATTACTGGAAAAGGTAGAATATAAAGTTTTATTACTTAACAAGAGTTCAATTTTTTCTACTGCAGCCTCAGGTGAGGATAAGTTAAATAAAAACCCGTTAGCATTATCCTCTACTATTTCATTATTACCCATCACATCTGTTGCAACTACAGGAATACCAAGAGATAATGCCTCCAATACTGCGGATGGCATTCCTTCCCAGAGGGAAGTAGATAAATAGACATCTGTTGCATTTAAATAATCTTCTACATTCTTCTTAAATCCAGTGAATATTATACTATTTAAACCGCTCTCTTTGACTCTTTTCTCAATCTTAAGCTTATCTTCACCATCACCAATCCATAAGAAAACTAAATTCTTCTTATATTTGCATCTATTTGCTATATCATAAGCTAAATCCATATTTTTAGGGTAATCAAATCTTGATATTGTAGTAATAACAATTTTGTCTTCGGGTAGATTCAGTTTATGTCTTATATTTTTTATCTTATCTAATTGATTTACACAATTATATATTATTACAGATTTTTCTTCGTGAAATACTTTATTTTTCAGGCAGAGCTGATATTCCCCGTTTGATACATTTATAAATTTATCAGTAAAAAACGAGAGCATCCTCTCATAGATAACAAACAGTCTTTTCTTAAAGAAATTATATTTCTGAATATGCAGTCCATGAAATGTATGTACAATCCTTATCCTCGGAATAAACAATTTTATCAGCCTTGAATAAAGGCCAGCACCCTTTCCATGGGAATGTACAATATCAATCTTCTTATTAATTATGTATCTTATTAACTTAGCGAACCTCAGAAAAGAAAATTTACGGTATGGAATTATAAAGATATCAAGAACCTTCTTGTTTTCTTTCCACTGTAAATAATAAGGTTCATCCATTGGAGCCGCAATAAACAGGTTAATATTCTTCGGGAAGTTATTAATTAACAAATCCATATGCTGCTGTGCGCCGCCAAAATCTGCCCTTACAGTTATTAGCAAAACATTAATATATCCGTCTTTGATTTCTTCCATATATAATTAGAAAAGCATCTTTACAATTGCAAATGCATAATAAGACAGAAGATATTTTTTTGCCTTTTAATAGCCCTTATAATGTTTATTATACTTTTAGGAAGCATAAGAAACATTAAATCACTCAAAAGATATACGCTTTTTCCAAATGGCATATTTAATAATTTGATTGCCCTGATTTTTGCCTTTACAGCATAGAACCTTTGCGTCTTTTCCTTGTTAACTGATATCATGCTATTTGAATACCTTTTATGTAACAATACCTCTGGCAGATTTCTAACCTTATATCTTGTCATAATGCGGATCCAGAATTCATAATCCTGTGCATATTTGAATTTATCGTTATAAAAACCTATGCAGTTCTGAACCTCTTTTTTAAACATAACTCCTGAGTGTAGAAAAGGATTAAATCCAACAATCCTTTTCTTGATGTCTTCATCCGTCTCTAAGAACTCTATACGCTGATTTCCAATTATATCTCCTTTATCATTGATTTCAATATACGCAGACCCAATCAAGCCATAAGAAGAATTCTCTTTTAAAAAGCCAACCTGCCTTTCCAGTCTTTCAGGTAAAGATATATCGTCAGCATCCATTCGTGCCACAAAATCTCCCTTTGTATTCTCCAGAGCAATGTTCAGTGACCTTGATAAGCCCAGATTAGATGGATTCTTTATTACCACTATCCTTTTATCAGATATTGCGTACTCATCTATTATTTTAGGAGAGCTATCAGTAGAACCATCATTAATAATAATAAATTCAAAATCTTTAAAAGCCTGATTCAGAATAGATTCCACCGATTTTCTCAAGTATCTTTCGGCATTATAGACTGACATTACTACTGATACTATAGGAGTATGAGAAGGCTTATCAGCTATGATAGCTTCAGAATTAACTATTTTATCAATCCTGCTTTTAATATGCATGCTGTAATATTTATTATTGTTTTAGTTCATTGATTATCTTGTATTCTTTTTTTGCAATACTCTGCAAAGAATACTGCTCTGCTATAAGCTTTGCGGCATTTTTCCTTATTATATAGTTATTATTACTGATTGCCAGATTAATAGTATCGGCAATTGCTATCTCGTCTGTCCCATAAGCCAAATAGCCTGTTACCCTATCCTTAATAACCTCGCTTATTCCTGTTACATTAGTACCTATACATATAAGGCCGCAGGCCATGGCTTCAAGCAGTGATTTAGGCATACCTTCATAAAATGAAGGCAAAATAAAATAGTTGTATTTATTCAGAAGCTTTGACATTTCATTGTTTGGCACAATGCCCATAAAATTTACATTGGCATTTAATGACCTTGCCAGAGCGGCAATCTCATTTTTCAACTCCCCTCCTCCGCAAATGTCTAAGGTCAATCCAGTTTTAGAAATAGCTTTAATGAGATTAATCAGATTCTTTTGTTCAGTCAATCTGCCGACAAAAATTATTCTATCTTTATATTTTTCACATTCTATCGGGTAAAAACAATCTGCATCCACATAGTTATTCAGTATCTTAATTTTGCCTGGTGATATATGATATTTCTGACATATAAATTCCTTATCATGCCTGCTTGTCACACAACCTACCTCACAATGCCTGTAAGCCATTAACTCAATAAGTTCATAAATTTTAAATTTTAACCATGAGGTGGATTCATTTCTTATGAATAGACTTGCTGTATAACCTGTCCGCACAATAAGCGGCTTCTTGCATAACCATTTTGCCAGCACTGCGCTCCAGCTTCCGTTTATTTGATTGGTCTTTAAGATAGAAGCATTTTTCAGGATTCTTCTATGTATAAGCGGTATCAGGAGAGAATATATAATTCTCCCTATGCCATTATTAAATATTTTTGGTATTGGTATTACTTCAATATCCTTATGGAGGCGGTTTGAATCCTTAAGTTCTTTTTCATATCTTTTATCATCGCTGCCATAGGTTAACCAGAAAACCTTCTTAAAATTTCCTCTTTTCAGATGTTCTTCATAAA
>JAHFEP010000030.1 GCA_023248415.1 Nitrospirota bacterium | reverse complement strand
TTTGTGCATCCGCGAGGAATTAGAGGAGATAGAGCGCAAGATACTCTCTCCAAAGGCAACATTAAGCTGTAATACAAAAGGCAGGGAAAGTCCTGAGGAGGAGGGTGAGATAAGGACTGCCTTTCAGAGGGACAGGGACAGGATTATCCATTCAAAGAGCTTTAGGCGGCTGAAGCATAAAACACAGGTTTTTTTAGCGCCTACAGGCGACCATTATCGTACCAGGCTTACACATACACTTGAGGTTTCTCAGATTGCAAGGACAATTGCGAAGGCATTAAGGCTAAATGAAGATTTAACAGAGGCTATTGCTTTAGGCCACGATTTGGGCCATACACCCTTTGGCCATGCAGGAGAGGCAGTATTAGATGAGATATATCCCGGAGGGTTTAACCACTATGAACAGAGCCTTAGAGTTGTTGATTTTATTGAGAAAGAAGGTCATGGCCTTAACTTGACGAAGGAGGTTCGTGATGGTATACTTAAACATTCAAAGGGAAAGGGTCATGTCTTCTCTAAAGGGGGCAGGGATAAGGCAGAGACATTAGAGGGTCAGATTGTAAGGGCATCAGACAGCATTGCTTACGCAAATCATGACTTAGATGATGCACTTCGTGCAGGAATCTTAAAAGAGAAAGACATCCCGTCTCATATTCTTAAAGCCATTGGTGATACACATTCTAAAAGGATTGATACAATGGTTAAGTCCATTATCTATGCAAGCCTTGAAAATAACCTTACAGAAATTACAATGGGAGAGGACATCCTAAAGGTAACTGAAGAGCTGAGGTCATTTCTGTATAAAAATGTCTATGAAAATGAGATAACCCATAGGGAGTTTTTAAAGGCAAAAAAGATATTAAAAGACCTCTTTTCATATTATATGGAGCACCCTGATGAGGTCTTTTCAGAAATACCGAGGGAGCGGTTGGTAGATAATGCAGAAAGGCTTGTGTGTGATTTTATTGCAGGCATGACAGACAGATATGCGCTGATGACATACGAGAAATTATTTTTACCGCAGCCCTGGCTGGTGATGTAAGATAGGGGCAAGTAGCAAGGGTCAAGTTTTATTCTTGCTTTGACCAATGACCCAGACGCCATGCCCCTTAGATTTAGTGTGGTGTCTCAGAAATAACTTTACACAATCATGTCATTCCTGCATGCCTCTGGCAGGAATCCATGGTTCGACAGGCTCACCATGAACGGAAAACAGACATCCGCTCATCCTGAGCTTGTCGAAGAACTGGATTCCCGCTCAAAAACGCTGCGGGAATGACACTAAAAAAGTGTAAAGAAGTGTTACGGACAGCACATTAGTTGGTTAGTATATATGAACAAAATTAAAATTCTTGCAATGGATGACAGCCCTACTGTTCAGAAGCTCCTTAAGATGGTGCTTGAGGAGGAGGGGTATGATGTTATATGCGCCTCAGATGGCATTGAGGGGATTGACAAGGCAAAGAAACATAATCCCTCCATTATCCTGATTGATTTTGTAATGCCCAAGATGAATGGTTTTCAGGTCTGCAAGATTATTAAGGAAGACCCTGATTTAAAGCACATTCCAATAATACTTGTCACCTCAAAGGGAGACGAGGTTGGTAGTAAATTTGTTAAGATGCTTGGCATTACTGAGTACCTTACAAAACCGTTCCAGCCCAATGACCTGCTTTCAAAGATAAGCGAGGTTATTGATAAAAATTCCAATCTCAGAAAGATAGCAGCAAAGGCGCAGGAATTGGATAAAGGGGTGTCTCCAACTGCACCAGAAGGCGCTGAGGGCATATCAATCAATGAGATTGTAGAGCCGTTAATTAAGGAGCCGGAGAGGAATGCAGGAGGTGCAGCTTCAGAGGCACAAAATGCAGTAGAGACAATAGTAAAGGATGTAATGGATGAGGTTATATCTTATATAACAGAATCGCTTCCTGATATCCTGCGAGAAAAGATTTTAAACTTAAAGATAGGGCATGCAAATAAAGATGCTGGTTTCAATAAGGGTATTTTGTTATACGGCGACCTTTCTATATTCCGTTTTCCTGATATATTGCAGTTGATTAGTATTCAGAAACTAACAGGATGCCTGTCCCTGAATTCAGAGGAGAATAAGGTAAATATCTTTTTTAGGAATGGCTGGATCATTTATGTCTCTTACTGGGAAGATATTAATGAGTCACTCGGTGATATACTTGCAAGCGCAGGAAAATTGAGCAGGATACAGCTTCAGCATTTTCTGAAGGAAAAAGGTTTGCTAAAGGATATCCTGATAAATAAAAGGCTGATTGCCTTAGATGAACTCAAGGATTTAGTAAATAGGTATACAGAGGAGGCCATATATAAGCTCTTTTACATGATTAAAGGCAATTTCCAGTTTACTAATGATTTAATGCCAGCAGAGATGAATGACATATTAACTGAACTTCCCACAAATGATATTATCCTTGAGGGTGTGAGAAGGATTGATGAATGGCAGTTGATAAATAAGAAGATTTGCAACAGGGATGCAGTATTAAAAAGGCTTATTAACGATGCAGAGGAATTGGGCGAAATTACCTTAAGCGACAAAGAGTTAGAGATTCTTTCCTATGTTGATGGAAGAAGGAATATAAATCAGATAATTAAAGAGAGTAAAATGAGCGAGTTTGATGTTTGCAAGACATTATATGTCCTTCTTTCTGCAAATCTATTAACAATTACATCTATACCTTCCAACTCATTAAATAAACAGCCGCAATACCTATAATTATAAAAGGCGCTTTACTTGACAGTAACATATTCCTGTGATATATTTGAAACAATTAACAGGGAAATACCCTAAAATTTTCTATAGTTAAGGAGGTAAGATGGGTAAGATATTGGTTGTGGATGACAGCTATGCTGAGCTTCAACTAATCCAGGCAGCATTAAATGGCCTTGGTCATGAGTTGGTAACAGCAATGGATGGAGAAGAAGGGGAGAGGATTGCAAAGGCGGGAAATATAAATCTTATTATCCTTGATGTTATTCTGCCTAAGAAAAACGGTTTTCAGGTGTGCAGGGAGTTAAAGAAGGATGATAAGTATAAACATATCCCCATAATAATGGTTACATCAAAGGATCAGGACAGCGACCAGTTCTGGGGCTTGAAGCAGGGGGCAAATGAATATATGAAAAAGCCATTTAATCCTGCTGACCTTGTGAAGCTCGTGAAGAAGTATATATAAGAACCAAGAAAATTGGAGAATAGAATGACATTTAAATTTCGTATTCTTTTATTATTTATTCTATCTTATTTTATCCTTTCTGCAAATGCCTATGCAGCAGAGAATGAACTGATATGGGGAGGAGAACGTTCAATTTACTATAGCGGTATTGGCAAGGCAGCAGATGAATTTTATAAGGCAACAGGTATAAAGGTAACAATAATACCGGGAGGCTGTCCATTGGGGTCAAAGGGCGTGGCTTCAGGCAAGCTTGATGTAGGGGGCTTGTGCTGTAAACCAAAGGAAGAGGAGATAACAAAATTAGGGTTTAAGATATTTCCGCTCGCTTATGATGCGTTAGTTATAATTGTAAATCCTGCCAATCCAATAACAAACCTTACTATGCAGCAGGTGCGCGACATATTTACTGGAAAGATAAAAAACTGGAAAGAGGTCGGGGGACTAGATAGGCAAATAAAACTTGTCACACGACTTCATTGTAAGGACAGGGAAGATAACTGGAAGCAGATATTAAGCACGGCTGAGCTTTTTGCAAAAGAAAAGAAGAATGTAACAGAGGATCAGGAAGTCCTTCTTGCTGTAAATAATGAGAAGGATGCTGTTGGCTTTATCCTTCTTAGTATGGTTAACAGGAGATACGCCAAGATATTAAATATAAATGGCATAACTCCTTCCCGCGAAAGTTTGATAGACCAGACATATCCATGGAAAATGACTGATTATATGGTTACAAAGGGCGAGCCGACAGGCAATAAAAAGAAATTTATAGATTTCCTGTTTGGCGAAGGAAGGAAATATCTAAGCAAAGACCTTGCCTTTGTTGACGAGGTAAAACCTGTTGCAAAGAAAAAGGGTTTAAAGGGAAGGCCTTTAAAAAAGAAATTGTAAATTGAGAAATGGAGCAAAGCTAAATGCCTGAAGCAGAGGGATTAAAGGAGACTATAGCAGTTGAGGAGGCTGCAGAGCCTTCCACGCAATATTGCACATTCAGATTTGAGAATGAATTATACGGCATTGAGATAGACCAGATACAGGAGATAATAAATCTTCAGAGGATATTTCCTGTTCCAAGGGCGCCTAATTATATAATGGGTGTTATTAACCTGCGCGGGAATATAGTGCCAGTAATAGATATAAAGCCGATATTAAAACTGCCGCTGTGGAAGCAGGATGTAAACAGCAGGATTGTTCTTATAAATGCAGAGAATGTGATAGTCGGAATAGTAGTTGATGAGATAGGTGATGTTGTTTCATTAACAGGTTCAAAGATAGAACCTCTGGATATAAAACAGGATGATGAGAGGTCAAAATTCCTTATGGGTATCAGCAAATTGCCAGACAAGGTCTTGGTAATCCTTGATGCAAGAAGAATTATAGATGATACAAAATTGGGGGCTGCATAGCCGCAGTTTGAGAAATTAAGGGTGAGGATTTTTTTTATGCGGATGGAACTTTATTAGAAAGGAGTAAATAATATGGTAGAAGGAAGGGAGAAAAGGCGCATTGAGTCGCCTGATGTCTCAGGAAGGGGATTTGGCCTCAGCCTGAAGGTTGCAATCCTTATAATTGCCACAACACTGGTACTTGGAATTGTTGCTGGTTATCAGTTTATTACTGCCTTTAAGACCGAATTGGAGAACGAAATAACAAAAAGGGGAATCGCTATGGCAAAGGGTGTTGCAGATAAGGCGCAAAACCCTGTTCTTACAAATAGTGTGGATATTCTTAAAAGTATTGCGATAGAGACAAAAAAAGAGGACACTACCATAAGCCATGTCTTTATAAAAAATGATGATGGCAAGATATTGGCTCACACCTTTGAGGGTAATATTCCTGATGTGCTCCTTGAGGAGAAAGAGGAACAGGAGATCAGAAAAAAGGGTGAGACAAAGGAGTTTGCCAGGATCATAAAGCTTGGAGGGGATAAGGTAATAGATATTGATATGCCTATTTTAAAAGGCCTTATAGGAAGCGTGCACCTCGGTATGTCTACGGCGGCAATAAATAAAGAGGTCAATAATCATATTATTGGATTCCTTATATACTTTGGCGGAGCCTTTTCATTGATTACTATAGTTGCTATTGTGGTCGCAAACAAGGTTATGGTCAATCCTATAAGAAATATCATTGCTGTAGCTGAAAAGGTAGGTCAGGGGGATTTGAGCCATGAGCTTGAGATAAAGTCCTCTGATGAACTTGGCCATCTTGCAGGGACATTTAATGAGACAATCGTGAGGCTGAGGACAATGGTTCAAACAGAGGCAGAAAGGGACAAGCTGCAGGCTCAGGTTATGGACCTTCTTGACATCGTTTCTACTGCAGCAGAGGGCGACCTTACTGTTCAGGCAGAGGTTACATCAGATGCGCTCGGTTCAGTTGCTGATGCCTTCAACCTCATGGTCAACGGTCTTGCAAATCTTGTTGAACAGATCAGGGATGCAGGTATGGAGATAAAGACTGCAACGGATTCCATCCTTTCAGTTACAAATGAGATGAGCAGGGGAGCAGAGGAGCAGGTGGTTCAGATAAATAAGGCATCTTCTGTTGTTGACAGTATGGCTATGTCAATGCAGCAGGTTGCGTCAAATACAGAAGAAGCGGCGAATGCTGCAAGGCAGGCAACTGATGCTGCAAGCAAAGGCGGAAAAGCAGTTTCTGAAACAATTTCAGGCATGCACAGGATAAGGTCTACTGTTCAGGGAACAAGCAAGAAGATAAAGAGCCTTGGCGAACGTTCAATGGAGATTGGAAAGATTGTTGAGGTTATTAATGACATTGCTGCACAGACGAACCTCCTTGCATTAAACGCTGCAATTGAGGCTGCAAGGGCAGGCGAGCAGGGCAGAGGCTTTGCAGTTGTTGCTGATGAAATCAGAAAGCTTGCAGAAAGGTCATCCAAGGCAACAAAAGAAATCGCAAACCTTATTAAAGGTATACAGGTTGAAACAAACGAGGCGGTTACTGCAATGGAAAACGGCACAAGGGATGTTGAGGATGGCACTGTTCTTGCTGATACTGCCGGCGCTTCATTGAAATCCATTGAAGGTATTGTTGCAAAGGCCGCCTCCCTTATTCACGGTATATCAGTTGCTGCAAAACAGCAGGTTGAAGGCGCGGTTGGCGTTGTTGGTTCAATGGAGACTATATCAAATGTCTCCAAGAGGACATTTGAAAGTTCCCGTGAGTCAATGAAAACTATTTCCCAGCTTGCGACCATGACAAGCAGGCTTAATGATGCAATCGGAAGATTTAAGACTGCAAAGGCATTGGGCGGAAGGATGGCAAGACCGTCAATTACCATGGGAGAAGAAACTATTATGCCTGAAGAGGAAATAGTATTATTAACTGACGATATGAGGGCGTAAAATAATCTCCCCTGCCCCCTCTTTAGAAAAGAGGGGAATTTAATTTTAATATATCCCCCTTTGCTAAAGGGGGACACAGGGGGATTATTAAAAAAATAATTATGGCAAAGAGCTTTGACAAATCTGCAATAATTGAGTTTTTCCTTATAGAGGCAGGCGATCATCTGACAAACCTCAATAACAACCTCCTTGTCTTAGAAAATGACCCCCGTAACATAGAATTGATAGACAGCCTTTTCAGAGATGCACATACATTAAAAGGCTCATCAGCAATGATGGGTTTTGGAATAATCAGCGATGTTTCCCACAGGGCAGAGGATATCCTTGAATCTGCAAGGTCAGGACAGCTTACACCTGACAGGGATATTATGAACTTTCTTTTTGAGGTCCTGGACACAGTAAAGATACTCCTTGATGATATTTCGTCCGGAAGAAAAGAGGATGCAACACTGAGAGATGCAATCAACAGAAAATATGAGATACTAATCAACAGGGAAAAGACCGAAGAAAAGGTTGAGGCAGATGATGAATCAATTGAGCGTGTCTATAAGTCATTAGATAAAATCTTTGTTGAAAAGGAAGGGCAGGAATCTGATGTTGTTGATATGGAAGGCGCCTTTAAAGAGGTAGAAGAGGAAAAAGAGGAGGCTATTGAAGATGTACCTGCAAAGATAGAAAGGCCTATGGATAGCAGGCATGCCGGCAGACGTGTTGCTGATGTAAGCGATTTAGAGAAGAGGGTTATCAGGGTTCAGATTGACCAGCTTTCAAACTTAATGAACCTTGTTGGTGAATTAGTTGTTAACAGAAACAGGCTTATCGGCCAGCTTGAGCATGTCAAGGATATAAGGGACGAGCTTGTAAAGGGCAAGGCAAGGCTCTTAAAGGTTGTGAAGGACTTTGAGAGCAAATACGAATTCAGCATGTCGCCTATGAGCTTTTCCTCTACAGGCAAAAAATCTTCAGAAGCAAAAAGCAGCTCAGGGCATTTAGAGAGTTTCCATGAGCTTGAGTTTGACAGATATGACGACTTTAATCTTTTATCCCGCAAGCTCGTTGAGATTACAAATGATATGTCAGAAATAATGGAGTCTCTTTCCGACTTCTTCAATAAGATAGATGAAGGCACTCTGCATATCAGCAAGATAACCACAAACCTGCAGCAGGAGATTACCTCTGTAAGGATGGTTGAAATAGAAAAGCTCTTCCAGAGGTTCTCAAGGCTGGTCAGGGATGTATCCCAGAGTGAAAACAAGAAGGTAAGGCTGGAATTTGTAGGAGGAGAGACAAAGATAGACAAGGCAATCTTTGAATTGATATCAGACCCGTTAGTCCATATAATCAGAAATGCCATATCCCATGGCATTGAGATGCCCCATGACAGAAAACTGTCTGGCAAGGATGATACAGGCGTTGTTTTTGTAAGGGCATATCAGGAAGGCAATAATGTAGTGATTGAAATAGGCGATGACGGCAAAGGCATAGACCCTGATTCGGTCAGAGAGGCTGCAGTTGAAAAAGGCTATATTGCCAAATCAGAGGAAAAGACGCTCACAGACGAAGATGCTATAAATCTTATTTTTCTCCCGGGCTTTTCTACCTCTAAAGAGATAAGTGCCATTTCCGGAAGAGGGGTGGGAATGGATGTAGTGAGGACGAATATTACCAAGATGAACGGCCAGATTGAAGTTCATACAGAGATTGGATTAGGCACTAAATTCATTATAAAGCTCCCTGCGACACTTGCAGTTTCACAGGCATTGATTATTAAATCAATGGAGCAGGAGTTTGCTGTCCCATTGAATTTGATAGATGAGACAACAAGGATTTCACAAAGGGATATAGACTATGTTGCTGGTTCTGAGGTGATAAACCTTAGAAATAAGATTATTCCATTTATCAGACTGAATAACATACTCAATTTAGATGTTAAAAAAGAAGTCAGCCGTTCTTCTACAGAATTATATCCAACGCTCATATTAAAATTAGCTGATAAGAAGATAGCCCTGATGGTTGATGAGATTATTGTTCAGGAGGAGATTGTTGTAAAAGGTATGGGCAATTACCTAAAAAATATCGGGCTCTTTTCAGGCGCAGCTATTTCAGGTGAAGGGAATGTGCGCTTCATTATAGATACAGCATCTCTGATTGAGGAGAGCCTCCTTACAGGCAAAAAAGCCGTAGGGGTTAAGACAAGCCTCAGGCCGGAAGAAAAGGCGTCTGATGCAGCGGCTGCCTCAACTGTAAAGAAGCGTGAGATGCTCCTTGAAAAGCCGAAAGTCATTATTGTAGATGATTCAATCAGTATAAGAAAATATGTGAGCCATTTCCTTACAAGGGCAGGCTATGAGGTTGAGGTTGCAAGCGATGGTTTTGAGGCATTGAACAAGATAGGGCAGACAAAGGTTGACCTGATAGTTACAGATTTGGAAATGCCTGTAATGCACGGCTATGAGCTTATAGCAGAATTAAAAAGGGTTCCGGATTTAAGCAAGATTCCGATTATAGTCTTAACATCAAGGGCAGGAGAGAAGCACAGGCAGAAGGCATTTGAGATGGGCGCTCAGGAGTATGTTGTTAAGCCCTTTGAAGAAGATGTGCTGATAGAAAGCATTAAGAAGTTATTGAAATAAGTTGGAAATAGGCCAGATAGGTCTTATAGGACATATACTAATGGACAAACCAAAAAACGATGACCAGGTTATAATCTTTTTATTAAAGGGCGATAAGTTTGGAATAAGCGTTAAAAATATGGTTGAGATCAGTAAATTAGGCGGATTGAAAAGGGAAGGGACTGAAGGGATATACGAGGGCAAATTAATGCTAAGGTCGCATGAGGTGCCTGTTGTAAACTTAAGCATGCTCTTTCATCTTGGAGAAGGGGATAACAGCGAAAATGCGAGTATAATTGTATTGGGAAAGTCCTCTAAGATGATTGGTTTAAAAGTGGATGCAGTATCAGAGGTTATTACATATCCCATTAAGTCGATAAGGCCTATGCCAAAGATGATTATGGACAGCGCTGTTAATTACTTTTTGGGCATTGGCAGGGCTAATGATGAACTTGTGCTTTTTCTGAATGACAACGAGATTCTTGCTTCAACAGATACCGGGAAGACCTGATGGTAAAAAAGGCCTCTGAAGTTCAGTTTATGATATTTCGGATACTTGATAAGCTTTTTGGTGTTAGACTTGCTGAGACAGTTGAGATAATACCTCCCTTAAAGATTCGGGAGGTTCCGCTTTCATATTTTTATGTAAAAGGGATAATGGATTACAGGGGCGACTTCCTGCCTGTTATGAGTTTAAGGAGGAGATTCAGCCTTGATGATCCTATTGACGGCGAGAAATTTATTTTAGTAGTAAATGCAGGTGAGCGATTCGGCCTTACCATTGACGAGGTCATGGGGATAGCAGCAGTCAGCGATGATAAGATAGAGCCGTCTCCTCCAAAGATTATGGGTATTAGTTCCAGATATGTATCAGGGATAATAAAACACGATGAGAGGCAGGCAGTAATACTTGATATAAATATGCTCTTTTCAACACAATCAAGGATTCAGTTAGTCCTTTAAAAGGAAAAAGATATGCCGAAAAAATTGCTTCTTGCAGACAGCAGCATAACAATCCAGAAGGTAATTGAACTCAGCCTTTCTGATGAAGGTTTTCAGGTTACATCAGCAAGGGATGGCGATACAGCTTTCAAATTTGCAAAGGAGATAAGACCGGACATAGTCCTTGCTGATATCTTTCTGCCGTCAATTGACGGCTACGACCTCTGCAAGAAAATGAAGGAAAACCCTGACCTGAAGGATATCCCTGTTATACTGCTGGTTGGCAAATCAGACTCCTTTGACATGAACAAGGCAAATCTGTGCGGCGCCTCAGATTTTATTAATAAACCCTTTGAATCCTCAGAGCTTATTGAAAAGGTAAAAAGCTATTCTATCAGCGATGCAGATATTGAGGTTGTTGAACTTACAGAGGAAGGGGATGTGATGCCGTCAGTAGGAGCTCCTTTGTCAGTTGATATGCCTTCAAAGCCTGAAGAGGAGATACTCTCTTCTCTCAAAGAAGTAGTTGAGACCCTGCCTGAGGAAGGGCTTACAGGAGATATGGAATTGGTTTCCTTTGAAAATCTTGATAAGGCAAGGGAGCTTGAAGATTCAATAATTCCAAAAGTGCCGCCAATAAAACCTAAAGAGGAAAAGGCAGATGAGAATATTCCATTTTATGACATAACAGAGCTTGAAGAGCCGGCTGAGGCAAAATTAGCGCCAAAGCCTGTTGCCAAAGAAGATATAGATTCTGCAATAAAAGGCATGGTTTCCCCTGATGAGCTGAAGCAAAGGATGGCCTCAGTTATTCAAAGCAGTGTGAGCGAGCTCTTTAAAACAATATCTGCTAATGAGGTAAAAGGCCAGATTGTATCAGCCGCACAGAAATATTCCAAAGAGGTAGCATCTGGAATATCTAAAGACGAGATTATGGCTGAGATGGGCAGGATATTAAATCAGATAGTCAGGGAGAGGGTCGGCGGCGTTTCTTCACAGGAGCTGAAAGAGGAACAGATGAAGGTTATAAGGGAGGCAACTAAGGATTTGATTAAATCAATCTCTCCTGACGCAGTTATGAGTGAACTGAAAAAGGGCATTGGTGAAGAGGGAAAAAAGGTTTTAGAGAAGGTATCATCAGGTGATGCAGTAAAAGAGATAGTAAGAGAAAACATCCAGAGGTTTGTTCCTAGTGATATAAAAAATGACATTTTGCCGATTATAGAGCAAGAGGCAAAAAGGCTTGTTCAGGGTGTATCAATAGATGAGATAAGAAGAGAGATTGAAAAATCCACAGCAAGGATTTTTGAAGAGAAGATAGAAGGCATGATTCTTAATATCTCCAAGGAAATAATAGAAAAGATTACATGGGAGATAGTCCCATCCTTAGCAGAGGTGATAATAAGCAAGGAGATTGAAAAGATTAAGGCTGAGGATTAAGTGTAATAATGAATACAATCAGATAACAAATGTATCTAAAAGGATACTTTTAGATTAATATTTCCACTTAAAATCAATACAACTTTCCTTAAAAAAAAACTGATAATCCAATAGATTATATAAATTAAGATTAAATTAAAATCTTTGGTATAATTATTGCTTTCCTAAAATACTTAGAAGTGAGCTATTACAGATTTCAGTCTGTGGCAGTTCACTGCTTGAAAGAAGATTCTTACCCCAAAAATACCCTTAGAAGGTGATTTATTTTGTTATCTTATCTGGTGTATATATTTTGATAATTACGGATCCAGAAGCTTCTTGACTGGACTCTGAAAAGTGATTCTAAATTTGAAAAACAGACACCGTTTACAATATAACATGACAGTAGAAAAAATAATTTAGGAAGGATATCTCAGTATGAGGGTTAATTATGTCGCGTAATTATGTCATTCAAAAGCAGGATACCCTGCAGAAAATAGCAAAAAGGTTTTACAACAATTCTGAACTCTACAGAAAATTGGCTGAGTATAATGGCATTCTTAATCCTGATTTAATTCAGATTGGTCAGATAATAGAGATACCTTTAAGGCGCGAGCTGGAAAGTACACCGCAGCCGCCTGCCCCTTCCGGGCTTACGCCTCCTCAAGGACTTGAGCAAATAATCGCAACATTCGGCAATATCTTTGACTATATCAAAGACGACGGAAGCCTTGATTCGCTATGGGAGACAGAACAGTTAAGCCGTGCGCCATTACCATTTCCAATACCTCTCTCATGGGACCATTCAAAATTTATCAGAAATATCTATTGCCATAAAAAGTTAATTACAATCCTTCCTGAGGTCTTTGTCACGATTGAGAGAGAAGGACTGAAAGAACAAATAAAGACTTTTGGCGGCTGCTTTAACTATCGCACCAAGAGAACAAGCGGAAAACTATCTACACATAGCTGGGGAATTGCTATTGATGTTAACCCTGAATCAAATCCAATGGGTAAGACAGGGAATATGCATTCTGAGGTTGTGGAAATATTCCGACAGTTCAATTTCAAGTGGGGAGGCGACTGGTCCGGGAAAAGCAAAGATCCAATGCATTTTCAGTTTTGTACAGGGTATTGAAAAGGAGAAATATACAACAAGACGAATTACTGAATTTTGAATAGAATATCTTAAAAACCACACTATTAAGGAGGGCTTTTTATGAATGAGATTGTTGAGAAGTTCGGTATGGGTTGGCTGCCTGATTATCCTGATTTTAGGGATTACACACAGGAGCATGAAAAAGTTAGCAAGATTCTTGCTCCCACAGGTGTTACTAAGGCAGTGAGTTTGCCTGCTTCTGTTGATTTAAGACAATGGTGCTCTGCTATAGAGGATCAGGGTTCTCTCGGTTCATGCACAGCCAATGCAGGCGTTGGAGTGGTTGAGTACTATGAAAAAAAGGCATTTGGAAAATACCTTGATGCATCAAGGCTATTTCTTTATAAGGCAACAAGAAACCTCCTTCACTGGACAGGTGATACAGGCGCATTTCTCAGAGACACAATGGGAGCGCTTGTTCTTTTTGGAGTCCCGCCAGAAGAATACTGGCCATACAAAATACCTGATTTTGATAAAGAACCCCCTGCCTTCTGTTATGCCTTTGCGCAGAGTTATCAGGCAATAAAATATTTTAGACATGACCCTCCTGGAACCGCACATGATGTCTTATTAAATCGCATAAAGACATATCTTGCAGCAGGGCATCCTTCCATGTTTGGTTTTACTGTGTATAGTTCAATCGGCCATGCTGGTAAAACAGGAAAGATTCCATATCCATGTAAGGGCGAAAAGATAGAAGGAGGCCATGCTATTGCAGCAATCGGCTATGATGACAAGATAAAGATTAACAATAGTGGTTCCTGCGGAGTAGAGACAACAGGCGCTCTGCTTATAAGAAATTCATGGGGAACAGGATGGGGAGATGCGGGCTACGGCTATCTGCCTTATGAATATGTGCTCAAGGGCCTTGCTGAAGATTTCTGGTCAATACTAAAGAATGAATGGGTAGATACCGGGGTGTTTAAGGTATAAGCTGGCAGTTATGACATTGAATGTGGTTATTATTTTGAGTTTATATTTATTTAAGGAGGTGAATGATAATGCACATTTTATTTAAAAAAATTATTTTCTCCCTAATTACTTTTACAGTAATAATTGTTTTATTTACAGGTATCGGTATATGCGGTGAACTCGTACCAGTCGAGCCGCCAAGTAAGTTTGAAAGCCAGTCACAGGGAAGAGAGAGATCTAAGAGTTCACAGCAAACGGTAGATAGTTCGGTTTACAGGGATTTTGAGAAAAAAGTAAGTGGCTTGAATCCACAAGAAAAGGATAAATTAAGAAATTCTATCAAGCAAAAAAGAGACTTGGCAATAACAAATAAGAGTTGGGAAGAGGTTACGCATTATAAAAAGCTTTTAGATATCATGGGAAAATGAGCGAAGGGAGGATGACAAAATGAGGATTACTATGGTAATATTATTTGTTTTATCGGCATTGCTATTTGTTAGTGTCTCTGCTTCCTGGAGCGATAATGATATACTAAAGGAATTTGATTTTAAAAATGTACAGAAAAATCAGGAGGCAGATAATAGCGAGATAAGCGCATCACAAACAAATTATAAAATGTATATTGATGCAAGAATGAACCAACAGAAAACAAAACTTTATGAATGTATTGTGATTGCAAGCCTTGCTGTTGTTTCGCTTTTTATTGTATTGCGTTATATAACTAATTCCAAATCATATACTGCCGCACATATTGTAAATGCAAGCGGCCTTATTGTTATAGTATTCGGCGCATTATTACTTCCTCTTTTTGCTGAAACAGACCAGCAACTGACTGCAACCGTCGGAATACTTGGCGCTATTGCAGGATATTTGTTTGGTTCAATGCGAAAAGGAGAAAAAGGTGAAGTGACTTCAAAGAGTGATAAGGCTGAGATTACAGTAAAATAAAAAGAGGGAGGGAAATTTATGTTAGTTTTTTTAAGCGATGTTCATTTAACAGACGGCACATCTGGTGAAACAATAAAGTCCGGGGCATTTAATAAATTTGCCCTCTATCTTGAGGATATGGTGGATACTGCTGAGGCAAAAGAGATAGAAATAGTTTTATTAGGCGATATATTTGATATTATCAGGTCAGACTACTGGCTGAATTCTAATATACGTCCATGGTCTAACAGCGAAGAGAAAGACGGAGGTGGAAAAGGGATTAAGGACTATACACAAGAAATAGTCAAAAGGATCTGTGATAATCAAGAGAATGCAAAATCTATGGGATATCTTAGAAAATTCAAAGAGGCTATGAATCAAAAGGGAAGAGAGGTAAAGTTTACCTATGTAGTTGGAAACCACGACTGGCTGATAAACCGCTATCCAGAGACAAGGATGCAGATAGCAGAGTTAATTGGAATGGGTGGTAATCAATATCAAAACACTGCATTTATAACAGAGGGCTTTTGGGAGAAATACGGGGTCTTTGCGCGGCATGGTGATATATATGATCCGTTTAATTTTGACGGCAACAGAGACGCATCTTCAATGGGAGATGCAATAGTAATAGACCTTATAAACAGATTTCCAAAGGCTGTGGAGAATGATATTGGGGCTGCTACAGACCCTCTCCTGATATCTCAGCTTAAAGAGATTGATAATGTCAGGCCGCTTGTAGACATCCCTAACTGGATTCAGGGGGTGTGCAGAAAGGCCAAGACTGTTGAAATAGGCGAAAGGGTTAAAAAGGCATGGAATGATATGGTGGATAATTTTCTTAACATAGATTTTGTAAAGAAACATGATAAGCCATGGCGGATTGATGTGGTTGATGCAATGCAGGTAGGGCTTAAGATAAGCAAGTACTTGTCTTTAAGGGAAATGGCAGATTTGCCTTTAAGAAAGTTCCAGATTGATAGAGAAGATTACAAAAATAAGGCTTATCAAGAGGATTATATGCGCAGAAATGAGGCTGAATTTGTCCTTTATGGCCATACTCACGGTTATGAAATTCAGCCATTGGATCAGGTCCCCTTGTCCAATGGAATTTTACAGAAAACATACTTCAATACCGGGACATGGAGAAAGATACACATGAGGACAGCCTACGATGAGGAGAGCCGGGAGTTTTTAAGCTGGAATGTTATGACCTTTATTGCCTTTTACCTTGATAGCGAGAGAGGGGATAAAAAGTTTGAGGTTTGGAATGGAGCGCTTGGATAATGGGTGGAAAGAATAAATAATTTTTGTTTTAGAAAGGAGAGGCATCATGGCAAAGATAACAATAGGTGATTTATCACTCAAGGATTTTAAACTTACACAACGTGTATCAAATCTAAAGGATGTCTATTTCAAGGCAATGCCTGAGGTATGTATTGAGCGTCCGCGGCTTGTGACAAAATTTAGCTTGGGGAACGGTTTATTAAAAAAAGAAAGGATTTCCGTTCTTGATAAAGCAAAGACATACCGTTATGTTTTAGAGAACCGAGCCCCAATAGTATGGCATAAACGGTCTTATCAAAAAGGCATGCTGCCTTTTGAGTTCAAGGATAATTCACTCTTTGCAGGCTCTACTACAAGTAAGTTTAAGGGTGTTCCTCTTTATCCTGAGTTCCTTGCCCTAACCCTCTGGCCTGAACTGTGGACTATTACAAATCGTGCCCGCAATCCCTTTTATTTGGGAAAAGAGGATGCTGAGGAACTCAATTATGAAATCTTTCCGCATTGGATGGAAAACAATATTTTAGAGCTTGCAAGAAAGACATATCGCCCCCCTGAGATGAAGCTTTTAGAGCGGCTTGTTTTCTTTTTAGCAAGCAAGCCAAACTGCATCTCTCACACAATACCAGATTTCTCAAAGGCAATTAATAAAGGCCTACGTGCAATTATTGATGAAGCAAAAGAAAAAGGAAATAAAACCTCAGATGCTTTGCAAAAGGAATTCTACGCAGCGATGCCAGAGGTTCTTGAAGGGATTATTACTTACTCCAAGAGCATTGCAAAAAAGGCAAAAGAGATGGCTGATAATGAGGCTGATCCAAATATTAAAAAAGAGCTCCTTGATATTGCAGAGATTAACAACAGGGTTCCTGAGCTTCCAGCAAGAAATTTCCGTGAAGGCCTGACAACAATATGGATATGCTGGACAGCAATACATCTTGAGAATCCAAATGTTGGTTTGAGTCTTGGCAGGCTTGACCAGATACTCTATGACCTGTATCGCAAGGATATAGACAATAAGATAATTACTATTGAACAGGCTATTGAACTTATTTCATGTCTGTGGCTGAAAATCGGCGATCATGTCCCAACTATCCCTGATGCAGGGGAGCAGCTCTTTGGAGGGACAGGTTCAAATCAGGCTATTACCATAGGCGGGGTAGATAAAAACGGCAAGGATGCTGTAAATGACCTGACCTATGTAATGCTAAGGGCAACTGAACTGATGAAGCTCAGGGACCCGAATCTTAATGCAAGATATTATCATGGTATAAGCTCCAATGAATATCTGCGAAGGCTCTGTGAGGTTAATGTTAACACAGGCGCTACCCCTGCTATCCACAATGATAAGGCTGTTATCCATGCCCTTACCAAAAAGGGGGACAGCCTTGAATATGCAAGGGATTACGGTGTAATTGGCTGTGTTGAGCCAAATAGCAATGGCAGGCACTATGGCAGCACAGCATCCATTCTTTTGAACCTGACATCAGCGCTTGAACTTACACTCTACAATGGCAAACACAGGCATACAGGTATGGATTTATTGATAAGTAAGGAGACAGGCAACCCAATTACATTTTCTGCATTTGATGAATTTAAAAATGCCTTTGAAGAGCAGGCGCGCTTTCTTATTGATAAATCTACAACCCTTAACAATATCCTTGGCAGGATACATCAGAATTTTTATCCAACACCTGTTTTATCAGCCTTGTTTGAAGGGCCGATGGATAAAGGGAAGGACATTATTCAGGGCGGAGCTGTAATAAACTCTTCTGCTGCAACTATTATTGGGCTTGCAGATGTTGCTGATTCTCTCAGCGCTATTCAGAAGGTTGTTTTTGAAGAGAAAAGCTGCTCATTTGAAAAGCTCCTTGATGCTGTTAATAAAAACTTTGAAGGGTATGAAGCATTGCAAAAGAGGCTTATGAATCCTGATAAGACCCCTAAATATGGAAATGAACATCCGCTTGCTGATGCGAATGTTAAATGGATTGTTCAAATGCTTGACAGGGCATTTGGAGAAAAAGAGAGTTATCGCGGCGGGCATTATCGTGTCGGCTACTGGACAATGACGAACCATGCAGGTTTTGGCAGGCTTATGAAGGCATTGCCGAGCGGACGCAAGGCGCGCGAGAATTTTACAAGCGGCATAACACCTGTATCAGCCGTTACCCCTGTTCTGACAAAATCCCTGAATTCGGTTGCAACGCAGCCTCCTGAATGTCTGTCAAACGGAGTTGCATTGAATCTGAAATATACACCTGAAACAGGAGATAGGGAGAAGATGTTAGATAATTTTGCCGCCTCTGTTAAAGGATATGTTGATTATGGCAATGGAAATGGCACTGGAGGCATGGAGATACAGTTTAATGTTACAACCCATGACACATTTGTTGATGCAGTAAAACATCCTGAAAAATATCCTGAGCTCCTTGTCAGGGTTTCAGGTTACACAGCCTACTTTAAGGATTTGAATCCCCAGATGCAGAAGGAGATTATAGACCGAACAGAGTATCTGCTTTCAAAGGGAAGCTATGTTTATTATGAGCCTTTCCAGTTATAAAAATAGGAGGTGAAACCATGCCATTAAATTTAGAATTAGAAAAAATAAAGGATGAGCTTGGCGACAAGGCTACAGACAAATTTCTTGAGCTTCTGCTCAAAGGGATGGAGGGCGTTTTTTCCGCATCTAAGAACAAGATAGTTTCGGCATTCACTGATAAATTTAAGGATTATCACAAAAATATAGAGGGATTTAAAGGCCGCTACCTGTTTAGGACATCTGACAACCTTGTTGCAGCCTCTGCCATTTTTGAAAATGGCGATATGGATGTAAGAGAAGATGCGATAGACGATTGGAATGTGAGGATAACCTTTAAAAACGCTGCTGCCCTGAGGGATTTTTTGTTTTCTCAGGATCAGGATATTCTTAATTCAATACTGGCAAATACTGTTGAGGTAGATGGCAACTTGAACTACATTTACAAGTTTGGTTTTCTGGCAAGAGACCTTAAGAAGAGGCTGGGTTTAGAATAATATGATTGCATTAAATGAAAAGAGGCCGCTCATAGTTGATATAAAGAGGAACAGCCTTGAGGACGGGCCCGGCATCAGGAGCGTAGTCTTTTTCAAAGGCTGCCCCTTACGCTGTATATTCTGTCATAACCCTGAAACTCAGGAGCAGGGTGTTGAAATTGCTTTTTCAGCTAAAGACTGCATCAGATGCGGAAATTGCAAAGAGGTGTGTCCAACAGGGGCTATTGACCTTGAATCTTCTGAACATATTATAAGGCACAGATGCGATAGATGCGGAGAGTGTGTCAAAGTCTGCCCTGGCAATGGTCTGAGGGTCATAGGGACTTATTATGAAGTAGAATCGCTTGTTGAAATCCTTATGCGGGACATCTCATTTTATCGCCATTCTGGCGGAGGTGTAACCCTTTCTGGTGGAGAATGCACCATGTATCCAGACTATCTTGAGTCATTACTTAAGCGCTTAAAGGCAAATAATATCCATACAGCCATTGAGACAGCGGGCTACTTTGACTATAATTCATTCAAGAAAAAGATACTACAATATATTGACCTTATTTATTATGACATCAAAATTGCTGATATAAATTCCCATGCCATGTTTATCGGAAGGCCTAATGATAAGATTTTTAATAACCTGCAACAGCTTCTTAAAGAAAAAGGTGTTGAAGTTCTTTTGAGAATCCCTCTTGTTCCGGGGATTACTGCAACCCATGAAAATCTTTCTTCTATTGCAAGGCTTCTGTATAAAATGGGTGCAGATAGTGTCTCGCTCTTGCCCTATAATCCGATGGGCATGGAGATGTATGCAAAACTGGGAAGGCAAAAGCCGAATCTTTCTG
>JAHFEP010000158.1 GCA_023248415.1 Nitrospirota bacterium | reverse complement strand
TAACATGATAATGTCCTTTCCTGCCATTATGCCCTCCTTTTAAATAGGGCAGTATAGCATCCTTAAGAATAGGACATTTCTATCTTGGCTAAACAGGACATTATCATTTTGGGATTACAGAGACAAAAGGAATTTATGAAATTATGATTTTTTATAAAAGATTAAGAAAGAAGAATTAAATTATATGTATAGGTCATCTGTTCCTTGAAGAGGTTTTTCTTTCCAGTATTCATCAAACGGAAAGTAATCTATCAGAACATTGCCATTGAGCAGAAAAATAATCTGCTGCTCCTTCAGCCCATGGATAATAATATCAGAAGGCCTGTCGCTGATAACTGCATAGTAGATAATATTTACAGAATACCTTTCCTGACCATTTATGTTTTCAAACCACCCCATTCCTTCCCCCTTAATTTAAGCCTCCTACATAATATTTATGCATATCTCATACCAAAAGGAAATATTAATAAAATTAAGATGTTATGAAATAGAGAGAGGTTTGATAGGAGTGAAAATGACAAAAAAAGTCAGGTGATTGACAAAATAAAAGGGGGGCTTATCGTTTTTACATTATCTTTTTTCCTATTTCTGGCGTTTTAGCTCATCAAGAGTCAACAATAGGGCATTCTTTCTATCTTTGCTCAACTCAGAGTTCTCAACATATTTTTTGAATTCATTTTCAGTTGTTTTTAGCCGTTCTTCAAGTTCTTTCTTAAATTGGTCATCAAATTTGGCTTTATCAACATTTTTAGCCTTATAAAAATACTCTGGTTTTAATTCTTTTGCACCTTTAAAATCTGCCTCAGCCATATCTGAGCCAGCGAAAAAGACATCTTTAAACGTTGAACCAGAAAAGGAAACACCTTTTAATTCTGTCTGATCAAATAATGACGCAGTTATTGTGCAATTAACAAAACTGCTTTTTGCGAGGTTTGAAAAGGTAAAGACAGTATCTGTTATGGTTGAACTATCAAATTTAGTTTCTTGAATTATACTTAATGAGAAGGCGGATCTATCAATCTTTGACTTACTCAGATCTAAGTCTGTTAAGATTGCAGTATTGAAACTATTTTGGTATAAAACCAAATCTAAAAATTTTTTTTCTTTTTTTGCACGCTTACTTAAAAAGATAGAGATAATATCAGTGACAGCTTGTTGGTGCATAGTTAATTCAAGATAATCATTGTCTCTCTTGTAATAATCTTTCCATACCAGTTGCATCTTCTCTTTCAAACCATCAAGCATTACTCTATCCACCTCAAGTTTGTCTCTTTTAAAAAAACCTTCTCTTTTTATAAGCTCTTTTTCCATTTTCCCAGGAGACTCTGTGCTTCCGACAAGTGTCTCCGCATCTGTCTTCCACTTCTTAAGCGCATAATTTTGAATAAAAATATTTCTGTTTATAGCCAGTAAATTATCACTAATCTTTCTGTACCTTTCTTCATCTATTTTTTCAACCTTTTCCAAGCTACCGATGATAGCATTAAGGACATTGTAGTCAAGTTCGACAGATATTCTGTTTATAAGTATATCAATTGCATTATCGGTGTTTTCAGCACCACTTTTTATAATTATAAACGGCCAATAGCTTCCTTCTTTTATAAATGTCCCTATATTTGATGCAGCAGCAAGGCGCTCCTCTTTATCTTTTGATGAAAGCATTTTAACTATAGAGCGAAAATTTTCATCAGAACTTTTGCGCATATAGTCGTTAATCTGAACGTTTGCTGTAATGATTAGGGTTATTAAGGGTATAAAGATTGAAATAATATTTTTGTAAGGCTCTATTAATTCTACAAAACTCTTTCTCTTTTCAGCCATTTTATTTTCCTCCTTATTTATTTAGTTCAAATTCTTAATCATCCCCACTCACAAACCGCCATTTCTTTCCCTGATATTACACCAATCTCATGGCCGTCATTCACCTATTAACCACAGTCATTGGGGAGAATATCTTGCCATGCACAGCAATTAAAGTATCGTCCAGCCAACAGCCGTGTTAATAGTACTCCGCACTACATCCAGAGCAGCATTTAGTGCCTCTTCTACAGCAATTATCCCAAGACCCTCAACTGTCAGCATAACAGAACGCATTGCGTTCTTCTGCATGTCCATAAGCAGGCGCGCCTCCTCTTCTGTAATATTGCCAGCGAGCTTTGACTTTTGAACTGCAATGACTGTTTCACCTAATTTCTTAAATTCTGCTTCTGCATAGGTCTTAACAGACGGCCATTTTTCCTTAAATACACCCATTGCCGCACCTGTCATATCCTTGGCCAATTTTTCTATATTAATCTCCGGCATACCTGCCTCCTTTTAATCTCTGGTATATTAACTGTCTGCTTATTTACCACGTCTCTTTGCAAATTCCAGTGTAAGTATTGCCTTGAATTGGGTATTAATAATTACCCTTATGGGGTCAGTCAAGTCCTTTGTAAGGCCTCTCTGCCCGCGCATTTCATGCAACAGACGAAGGCTTTCAATGTTCTTTTCTATTTCAGTGATGTGTTGAACAGTGATTTTATTCTCTGAAATCGCCTCGGCGCGTAAGCGGATAGCTGTCATTTCAACCTTCGCCTCATTATAAAAGGACTTATTATTAATATACTCACCTTCACTGGTGCCAGATGCAGCCTCCATCTTCAATAAGAAGGTTTCTACCTTCTTCTGAAGTTCAGTCACTGATTTATCAATAACCTCATCATAGTCGCTTATCAGCTTAATTGAACATCCGCATACAATAAGAATAAAGAGTAGAAAAAAAGTGGCGTGGATTATGAAGCCATTTCTATTACTGCGAATAATCATCATATAGCCTCCATATTTTTTCCTTCTCACTCCTTCAACAGAGCAATATAAAACCCGATTCTTTTAATTTTATCCTGTTAATTCGTTTTTGCCTCTTTATAATAGCACCTGATGCTCCTTGTATCTGATGCAACAACGCACTGATTGCAACTGACACACGATGCAGACTCAGTTATTCCATTTTTAAATTTATTGGGAAGATTAGGCTCACGAATCAATGGCCTTGCCATTGACACAAAATCTGTTTTCTTTGCCACAATAGCCTCTTCCATAAATCTTTTGGTACGCATTCCTCCTACAGTAATGACAGGTAGGGAAACCGCCTGTTTAACCATTGCAGAAGCATCAAGGTTATAACCTTCTGAAAAGGGCGGCTGTTTAATCTTTACAAAAGGCGCTACAAAGGTCTTCATAAAAAATTTAACCAGTGGGTTATAATTGCAGTAAGGCCGCAAGTAATTGAAGATTGCCTTAGTAGGAAAGTCGCCCCTTGCCATCACAAATCCATCCTCACTTGTGCCGCAGCTTAGCTCAATGGCGTCGCAGCAGCCTGTTTCTTCAACCATCTTTGATATAAGCACACATTCCTCTGGATTTGTTCCATCAGAGGCATTTTCAAATGTATTGAGCTTTATCAATACAGGATAATTCATGCCAACGTTTTTTCTAACAGCCTTTAAAACCTCGCCAACAATCCTGAATCGGTTTTCAGGAGGCCCTCCCCATTTGTCAGTTCTTTTATTTGAATGCGGGGACAAGAATGTTGAAAGAAGATAGCCATGGGCGCCGTGTATCTGAACGCCGTCATACCCTGCCTCCCTTGCGCGGGATGCCGCATCTGCAAAACTTTCAATAACAGTATGGATATCCTCCTCATTCATCTCCTTTGGCTTCTCGCGATAAAAACCACACTGAATTGCTGATGGTGCTAACAGCGGTTTTCCTGTTTCACTTGACCATGTCTGGCGGCCGCAATGTGCTATCTGTAATACAATCTTTCCGCCAATCTGATGGATTTTATCAACAAGCCTTTTATGAAATGGAATCAGCTTGTCTGAATCAATCATGGTCATATGAAAAAGGGCGCTCTTTCCTGACTGCATGATCCCTGCATATCCTGTGATGATGAGGCCGATTCCGCCTTTTATAAAACCCTTATAGAATAAAAACTGTTCATCTGTAGGCCTTCCCCTCCAGTCTGCCAGCCCTTCGTGAGAAGCAGCGCGAATCATGCGATTTTCAAGCTCCATTGCGCCTATTCTGGCAGGTGTGAATAAAATAGACACCTTTATCTCCTTATTTTTACCGTCCTTCACCTCTCAGTATCAAATCTTATAAACTCCTTAATAGCATACCATTCATCGTCCATGAGCATAAAGTAGCCGAAGTCTTCATATTTGTAAATTGACGGGTCATTTTCAGGGCTATATTCAATTTTCGGTTCTATAGAATACAGAAGCTGGCCGAGATAAAGGCCGTCTGCTATGCAGACAAGCTCGTCTATACAAAGATTGTCCGGAGGCATTGTATGGAATTTCGGCCATCTGTAGTTGAATTGAAGCACATCTTTATCCTTACACTCTGGATTGACAGACTTGTTGCTAGCAGCAATAAAGTAGAAGCTCTTTACATATATGCCTTCTTCCTTCTCCTTTTCATCAGGATACTCCACTACCATGCCTATCTTGTCCAAATGCTCTATGAATGCTGTTGCCGGAAGGCTAAGGTCAAGCTCCTTTCTGTATGTATTTGTCCCTATTATAACAGGCTCCTTACCCTTATAATAGTCTGCATCATTTCCAATATATTTTCTTATGCCTTCTAATGAGCTGTTTGTAAATGTCTTGCCTGTCCATGGAGAGAATGGCCTTACTGCCGGCCAGAGTTCATTTAGAATATTCTTGTCAAATTTCTTTAAGAATCCGCCCCTCTTAAAGGCAACAACGCCTCCATGCAGGAATCCCTTAATGCCATCAGGCCTCTGGCCGCACATAAAGAGTTTATGCATTTCATTAAAGTATTTCTCCTCAGACGCTGTCCCTTCTTCAACACCCTTAGAAAGCTCCTGCAAAAAATGAAGTATGGTTTTTCCCTTGCCGATACTCTTTGGCTTACATTCAGGGGAGCTGATGAAATGAAAAGCACTGAACTTTTCAGGGAGGTTGTCAGCCATTTTATAGGCAAGTTCAGGAAAGAGCATATTCTTCTCATGCAGCCATGTATCATCCATTAAAAGAAAATATCCAAAGTTGCGGTATTTATAATCCTGCAGGCTTATGCCGGGGTCATAGTCCTTAGCAATATATTTGAGTGATGTGGCATAGAATAGCTTGCCTAAGTATAGCCCTTTTGCTATCTCTACTATCTCGTCAATAAGCAGTCTGTTTGGAAACATATTGCCGAGGCTCTTCCACCGATAGTTAAGGGCAATTACTTCCTTTTCCGGATGCTCGGGGTCAACAGACATCTGCCTCTTTGCTATGAAGAGACCGCCTTTTGCATATATCCATGAGCGCTGTTCCTTTTTTGGCCCCGGAACCCCTTCCATATCCATGATGGCGGTAAGGGCATAGCCAGAGAGGTTGTTTACAAAATCCTTATTATTCTTTCTAAAGGAATTTATGCCGAGGTAGGTTGCCGCCTCTCCTTTTTCAAAGCCATCGGTTATATCAGATAGCTTCTTTTTGCCAAGCTCCTTAAAATTTTTTCCAGCCCACGGAGAGCTCTTTGAAAGAAGCCTGCCATAGAAAATTTGCAATGGATCTATCTTCTCGCCGATGAGTCTGCTGCCAATCTCACTAAGTATGTCATGGCTGTCTATACCTGTCTTGAGGCTAATAGTAATGCCGTGATAATAGCCGTCAAGTGATTCTATAACCTTGCCGCAAAGGAACAGTGCATCAAGTTTTTTGTCAATATCGCCATACGATTTCTCCTTGTTCAGGATATCTGCATAGTGTTTCATCAGCTTGAGAGGCGTATCCATGTCCTTGATATCCTCCTCCATTATCTTTTTCAAAACAGGATTTTTCATATCGCAGCCCTCAATAAGGGTAAAGGGGCGAGATAAAGCAACAGCAGCTTCTTCTAAGCCTTTAGTCTTCATAGTTCCCTCCAATTAATATTTTTAAAATCAGTTTCTCTTTCTTCAAATATTTCCCTGAACATATCATAAACCCCTTTTTTATTTAATATTAACTGCCTCTCCTGTCTTTTGAATATACGCAGCCTGTATTAAAAAAAGAAAGAAGTCAAAGACAGCAAGTGATTGATAGACTAACCTCAGCCCTTTTGCCTCAAGCAGCCATACCCCTTCAACAAGAAAAATAACCGAAAGCCCTATTCTAAGATAACATGTCCATTTATTTAAGATGTAATACTTATCAGGATTAAAGGAGATAAAGATATAGGCAATGCCGATATAAAAATCCATCACGCCAAGAATCCTCAAATAAAGAGGCTCTGGAAGCACGCCTGTGTCAATATACGGCTGGAGATATGATGCAAAGAATATAATTAACAGGCCTAATAATGCCTCAATAATGCCTGTAAAACCAATAATCGCCTGAAAAAGCCTCTTCCACATATCAGAAATCATCAGCAGTTACCTTCTTTCCCATTATGCAAGACATGTCTTATAAGAATTTCCTTGTTCTTTAATTACTGTTTTGAACATATCATAAACCGCTTTCTCCTCATCAGGCTTCATAAAGCTTTCAGAAAGATTCGGCTTATGCCTTCCCAGTTTTGCATACATCTCCATGCCCATTGGATTATAGGGCAGGAGCGAGACCTCACCAGCACCCATCCTGCGCAGCAGATTAACAATTGCTGATAGATTTTTCTGTGTTGCAGTAACATCAGGTATAAGCGGGATTCTTGGATGAACAACAACCCCTTTCTCTTTGAGGAGGCTCTGCAAGTTGTCAATAATCCTTTCATTAGGCCTGCCAATTAATTTAGTATGAAAATCTGCATCAGCAATCTTAAAGTCGT
>JAHFEP010000328.1 GCA_023248415.1 Nitrospirota bacterium | reverse complement strand
ACAAACCTGCTGTGGAGTTCATCAATTATCTTCTGAAAGATTTCCTTTTCTTCAGCCGTGCTTGGCCTGAATGGCGACCATGAGTCTTTTTTATCCCCTGATTTTACAATCTCTCCCTCAACGCCTATCTTTGACATAAGGCCTTCAATATTGAACTTCATTACAAAGACACCTATGCCTCCATTAATAGATGTCGGATGGCTAAAGACCTTGTCTGTTGCCATTGAGATATAATATGCGCCTGAGACCCCCATGTCAGTAATACAGGCATAGACAGGGATATTCCGCTTTTTCTTAAAATTGAGGATTTCGTGATAGATTGTATCAGAGGCTGAAACAGAGCCGCCATTGGAATTGATTTTTAGGATTATGCCTGAGACAGCGCTGTCTTCCTCTGCCTTCTGCAGCGCCTCTTTTATCATAGCTGCTGTAAAGTTTTTTGAGCTAAGCAGCGTCTCTTTATCTCCTTCAGTGATTGTCCCTGAAATATCTGCAATCAAAATCTTTGCTTCTCCTTTTCCTTCTATTAACTGTTCTTTGAATGGTTTTTCAATAGGGGCAAGAGAGATGTATATTGCACAGCCTGTTAAAAAAGATATGAGCAGTATTGGCAGGGATTTAATATGCCTTTTCATGTGAGTAATCTATCAGAGATTTTTGAAGGTGTCAATTAATAATAAAACCCCTGCTGTGTCTTGGGGTTTCGGGCCGATCGAGGTCTTATGTCTAAGTGGGCGCCGCAACAGGCGCTTAGGCGTCCCATCCCCCGTGTATGGGTTCAGGGCATGCTCACTACATCCTGTACAGAGGCTCCCCTTACTAAAGCGCTTCTCTCAGCCTACGCCCCAAGACACAGCAGGGGAAAAAGTTTTTTTTATTTTCTGTTATTATTATATACAAAAATATACGATAAAATCAATAGCTGATAATGTGTTGATTTATAAGGAGAAATGTTGGCAGAGTTACTTCCCGAACTCCCTCATCTTCAGCTCCTTTCTCTTTATCTTCCCGCTTATGGTCTTTGGGAGGTCATCAACAAATTCTATCTTTCTTGGATACTTATATGGCGCTGTATGTTTTTTAACAAATTCCTGAAGCTCTTTTTTTAAGGCATCAGACGGTATATAGCCTTCTGTTAAAACAACAAATGCCTTTACAACCTCGCCCCTCACCTCATCAGGGCTTGCAACAACTGCAGATTCCTTTACAGCAGGATGCTCTATTAAAACACTCTCTATCTCAAACGGCCCGATTCTGTAGCCTGATGTTAGAATAATATCATCTGCCCTTGCAACGAACCAGAAATATCCGTCTTTATCTTTATATGCCCTGTCACCTGTAATATACCACTGACCTTTTATTGTTTTTTCTGTTGCCTCTTTGTTTCCAAGATATTCCCTGAATAATCCCACAGGCCTTTCTGGTTTTATTTTTATTGCTATGTCTCCTTCAGTATTTAAAGGAACGGTGTTTCCATTCTCATCAACAATATCTACAATAAATCCGGGCGCAGGCACACCCATTGAGCCGGGTTTTACAGGAAGGCATCTGAAATTTGCTAAAACATTTACTGTCTCTGTCTGGCCATAGCCGTCATATATATAAAGTCCGGTCCGCTCTTTCCATATATTGATTATCTCCTTGTTCAATGGTTCGCCTGCTGCAACAAAGTGCCGAAGGCTTTTAAGTTTGAATTTTTCAGCAGGGATTTCCTTTGCCATCATTCTGTATGCTGTTGGCGGGCCGCAGAATGTTGTAATCGGATATTTCTGCAATATCTCTATTGTTAATGATGGGTCAAATTTTCCTTTTTTATAAAATGAAAAGATAGTTGCGCCCATATTCCATGGACCAAAGAGGCTTGACCATGCTGCCTTTGCCCATCCAGTGTCTGATATGTTCCAGTGGATATCACCGGGTCTTAAATCAAGCCAGTATTTTCCTGTTATGATATGCGCTAATGGATAGGATGCCTGAGTATGCAGCACCATCTTTGGAGGGCCTGTTGTGCCTGATGTAAAGTATATTATAGCAGACTCATCTGACAATGCCCTTTCGCCTTCAAAGGCATCAGCCATGTCTCGTTCTTTGATATAGTTGTGCCAGCCTTGCCTTTCACCAATCATTATCAGGATGGGAATGTTGCTATGCCCTTTTACAGCCTCCTCAATCTTCTGCGCCTCTTCATCTGTTGCAATTATTGCCTTTATATCTGCTGCTGAGAGCCTGTATCTTATATCCTTTGCTGTTAATAAAGCTGTCGCAGGTATAGGGACTGCATTAAGCCTCATCAGGCCGAGCATCACCTCCCACCACTCAGGGATATTCGGAAGCATGACAAGAACCTTGTCTTCCTTTTTGACGCCCATCTTTTTAAATGCGCCTGCGCCCTTTGATGAGAGTATCTTCAATTCATTAAAGGTAAACCTCTTTTCTGTTATC
>JAHFEP010000327.1 GCA_023248415.1 Nitrospirota bacterium | reverse complement strand
GGCGCTGAGGGACAGTCCCTGCTGATTGAGACGATGCTTCCTGTTAAAGAGGCTGGAAGGTTCAGGGTGGGCCAGATAGAGGCGGCTTATGATGTTCCATCCAAGGGCATAAAGCAGGAGAGGGTGAAGGCAGATGTTATTGTGAACTTCTCTGCTGATTCAGCATTAACTGCAAAGGTTAATGCAAAGGTGATGAATGTGGTTGAAAGGGTGAATGCCTTTAAGCTTCAGACAAGGGCGCTAACAGAGGCAAGGCTCGGCAATACACTCTCTGCTACAAAGAAGCTTCAGGCAGCAGCAACAAGGCTGCTTGAGCTCGGCGAGACAGAGCTTGCAAAGACAGCAAAGATGGAGGCTGAAAACCTTGCTAAAGGCGGAAGCCTGACATCAGTCGGCACAAAGAAGCTGCAGTATGAAACAAGGAAGTTGACAAGAAAGTTATTGGATGAAATAGAGGCAGGGAAGTAGGATTTTGGATTGCCGATTGTGGATTGCGGATTGATTTTTAAATTCGAAATCTAAAATCCGAAATCGGAAATTTATTTTAAAAGGAGGTATTAAAATGATTTGTCAAGAATGTAAACAAGAGAATATGACAGGTGCACTCTTCTGCGATGAGTGCGGAGCAAAATTAACATCAGAGGATGCGCCGGTAACAGCAGCATCCGAATCAAATCTCAGGATAGTTCTGAAGGAGTCAGGTCAGGAGATTCCTCTTCCTGACAAGTCTGAAATAATAATGGGAAGGGAAGACCCTGTAAGCGGAATATTTCCGGATGTAGACTTTACCCCTTATGGCGGCGACGAGGGCGGCGTATCAAGACTGCATGCAAAGATAGTTAAAGAAGGGGATGTCTATAAGATTGAGGATCTTGGCTCTACAAACGCTACTGTTGTGAATAAGCAGCGTCTATCACCGCATACCCCTGTTGCCTTAAAAACAGGGGATGAGGTAAGGTTCGGCAAGGTTGCCTTTGAGTTCAAGGCAGCGTAATCAAGGGTCAAGGGGATAGGGTCATGGGTCAGGGAAAACAAACTTGACCCATGCTGCTTGCCCCTTGACCCTCATTTGGAGGTTCCCATGACCGCAAAAATGAAATTGGTCTTTTATTTGATAGCAGGCGCGCTCGGAGGCATTGGGAGCTGGGCGTTTGTGCTTTTTCTTTTAAGCAGGGATTTCTCGAATCCCTTGATGCCGCATATAATCCTTGGCGCAGTTGTCGGGCTTCATATCGGCTCATATATCTGGTCTGTTGAGGCTATTGTTTCAAGGCAGAGATATAAGGCAATAATAGGCGCTATATACGGCGGAATGTCAGGGATAATCGGGGGTGGAATAGGCGGCCTCTTTGGCGCAACTATTTTTACAAAGATAGGCGGGTTTATTGTTGAGAGGTTTGATGCCCTTTCAGAAGCGGGCGTGTATCTTGGCATTGCATTGGGGTGGGGGCTGCTCGGTATGTTTATAGGCATGAGCGGAGGCATTGCAGAGCGGTCATGGAAGAAATCTGTCTATGGCATTATCGGCGGTTTAGCCGGCGGTTTAGTCGGCGGTGTTATCTTTAATTATCTAAGGAGCAATATAAATTATTCTGCAACAGCAATAGGCCTGGCATTTTTAGGCGGTTCCATTGGCCTTGGCATAAGCCTTATTGAGGAGGCATTGGCAACAGTAAAGGTAAAGATAATTAAAGGCAGAAATGAAGGAAGGATGTTCTCTGTAACTAAAAATACGATTTCAATTGGCAGGGATGACAGGTGCGATGTATGCCTCTCAGGAAATGAGGGTGTTGCCCTGCAGCACGCAAAGATAAATTTTAACAACAATGCCTTTGAGATTATTGAAACAGGCAGCGGCACAGGTGTTTATATAAATGATAAGAAGGTGAGCAATGGGGGATTGAAAAACGGCGATATTATAAGGATAGGAAGCGCAATATTATTATTTAATCATTACAGGCAGAGAGAGGCTGCAGATGCAGAGGTTCAACGTGCTGAGCCCTTTTCAAAGAAGATTGTCTTAAAGGGGATGATACTATTAATTTCAGTTTTACTCTCAGTCAGCGCAGTTTACGCCAAAGAGATAAGGCCTGTAATAACACAGTTTGATTTAACAAATTATCCAAAGATAGACGCCTATGTGTCTGTGTTAGATGAACAGGGGAACCCTGTAAAGGATATCTCCTTATCAAGAAAGGAATGGCAGATTAAAGAGAACGGCGCAGCCTATGAACCCATGAACATACAGCGGGCAAAGGCAGAGGGCGCAAAGAAGAATATATCTGTTGTCCTTATCCTTGACAGAAGCGGGAGCATGAAGGGTGAGAAGATGGCAAAGGCAAAGGCATCGCTCCTGGAATTTATAAATCTGATGGAACCTGAGGACAAGGCGTCGCTTATCGTGTTTGATGATAAGGTGGATGTTGCTGCTGAGCTTACATCAG
>JAHFEP010000326.1 GCA_023248415.1 Nitrospirota bacterium | reverse complement strand
TATAATTAGGTTCAGTTATCTTACTTAAAAAAGGTTTTCATTGTCAATGTTTTTTTAATATATATAAAAAGCCATCTGATTTTTCTAAAAATCCCGCTATTCTTTTTTCAGGGTCTTGACAATCACGACAAAATTCGTTATATTAAAGAAAAATGTCATTAAAGGCCAAAGAAAGGGGGATTTAAAAATGCAGATCGCGGCAGTTGAAAAGATTTTAGGGGGGGGGAAAAACCTGAATAAGCGCATACAGAGCAGGATGGACTTTATCAGCTTAAGGGTTACTAAAAATGCCCTTATCCACCTCGCTAAGGCAATGAACCTTCCTTTGCATCAGGTTGCGAAATTTCTTCCAGTTACCCTGCGCACTGTGCAGAGGTATAAATCGCGAGACCGCTTCAATAAGGCTGTGTCTGAACACATCCTGCTTATAGCAGAGGTTGTCGCTAAGGGCATAAGGTTGTTTGACGATAGAGACAACTTTCTTAAATGGTTAAATCACCCCTGCAAGGCGCTCGGCAATCATGTCCCAATTAATCTGCTTGATTCAAAAGTTGGTTTAGATATAGTGTCAGATGAACTCGGCAGGATTGAGCACGGGGTCTTTGCTTAAATGAATGTTTATCGTATAGCTAAAGCCGAAAATATTTATGATTTAACAGGCTTAGGCGCAAGAATATACGGCGGCAGATGGAATTTAAAAGATACGGCTGTTATTTATACATCAGAGAGCAGGGCGCTTGCCTGTGTAGAATACTTTGTCCATGTAGACGCAACAATTGGTTTGAAAGGCCTTAAAATAGCCGTCATAGAGATACCTGATGATATATTGCCAAAAGAAATAGCAATATCTGCTCTGCCCAAAAACTGGAGAAGCTACAATCCCCCGTCTTTGGAATTGGCTGAATTAGGCACAAGGTGGGCAAGGAAGGGAGAGACGCTTTTGCTTCGTGCGCCATCCGCTGTTGTTGAACATGAATATAATATTATTATCAACCCATCACACCCTGATATTAAACGTGTCGCTGTAAAGCAGGTTGAAGACTTTATATACGATGAGCGATTAATTAAGCGCCGATAGTCTGGCAACATGGCTGAAGCCGTGTTTCTACGTTTTTCTGCTACCAAACGGTTACACTTTTGATAGCATGGTTAATTATAGCTCTTTATCTTAAAAATTAGTGCAATTAAATAGGCAAAGATAAAAACCTTAGATTCCCAATAGTTATCAATAATTTAAATTTATATATTTACATTAACTTCTGTGGTATGCTATTTGCAGTTTACATATATAGCACAGGTATATAGATAGCTTTAGAACTTTCGTTCTTGACAGCATAAAAATTAATACTATAATAGCTGTCTATGATATTTGTGGGGAGGGGGAAACACCACTTAATGAAGCATTTGACCTTAATTGAAAATTTAATCTTCTACATGCTTTTGTTATTAGCAATCTTTTTAATTCTAAAGGCTATACCAGGTGAAAGCGGCACGATCTTTCGTTCTAAGCATGACCTTTCGTATCTTAGCCAGAGGGCAATTGCAAAGGGCGGCGTTGGCGCTATGAATGGTGTAACTTATAATGATTACGGCGAGGTCTGCGTCTATTGCCATACACCTCATGGTTCAAGTGATGTAGCTCCACTATGGAATCATGCCCTCCCAAATACTTCGGGTTACAGTATGTATAGAAGCACTACTATTGATACAAGTATTCCAAGCGCGCCTGACGGCGTTTCATTGGCTTGCCTTTCATGCCATGACGGCACAGTTGCAGTAGATTCAATTACTAATCCGCCAAACACTACATGGATAGATACAGGCGTGCATTACAGGATGAGCCGGGAAACATCAGGCGAAAGCTGCGGAAAGTGCCACACACCGCAGGGCGAATTAGCCGGTCTATACGGCGCGCATGATGCTACTGTTAAGTATCTGACAAAGAATCTTGCAGATGACCATCCTGTTTCAATGAGCTATCCAACAGTATTGCAGGACCCGAAGTTCAATATACCGCCGGGAACAGGCATATTTCCAA
Source organism: Nitrospirota bacterium (assembly GCA_023248415.1). GTDB lineage: Bacteria > Nitrospirota > CAKKRA01 > 9FT-COMBO-42-15 > 9FT-COMBO-42-15 > 9FT-COMBO-42-15. The sequence continues at coordinate 413 of JAHFEP010000326.1, read as the reverse complement.
ATGGAATAAGATTGTTTAGCGGCAAGGTGCAGTGCGCATCGTGCCACGACCCGCACAATCCTGATGAGCAGAATTTAGAGGGAAGAGACCCGTTTTTAAGGACATCAAAAAGAGACAGTTCACTCTGCATGACCTGTCATATTAAATAAATATGTATAATAAATTTTTATATCAATATTAAAATAACTTGACATGCTTAAAAGGATATGATACATATCTTGCCTAAAGTAAGATATCGGGGAATGGAGCAGATGTTCTAATCTCTAAATTGACAACTTTAGGAGGGGTAGTATATGAAAAGGCTTTTACTTGCAATTTTGATAAGCAGCGCAGCAGTTTTTCTCCCTGTATCTCAGGCAATGTCTGCTCCAAATACATACGGCATAACAAATACAAGGCACAACATGTTAGTG
>JAHFEP010000157.1:5854-6830 GCA_023248415.1 Nitrospirota bacterium | reverse complement strand
CGCACCGCAGTCAAACTGATATTGTTATCTATGATGAAAATCAGAATTCGCCGCTTCACAGAGAGTTGTCCGCTTATGTTTACCTCATTGAGGTTGTATACGCAGCTATTGAAGTAAAAGGCACTATTCAACAAAAAGATATCGGGAAAACCCTTGAAGATATCAAAAAGATTCGGAGACTTGCGAAGCATAAATGGTATGTAAAATTCGGTAGCAAGGAAAAGGTTGCGGGAGAACAAGGAAGGCCGGTGGTATCTACAGAGGGTTTCCAAAAAAAATTATCTCCTCGCACATATCTTTTTGCATATGACACCACTGCATGGCGCACCATTGACAGCTTTAAGAGGTATCTTAAAAATTCCTTAATCAAGAACGGTAAGGCTCATTTGCATGGTGCTGTTGTGTTGAGCAAGGGGTGGTTTGTATATCAAGAGCCATATGAAGAGGAAGTGGCGCTGCAATCCTTTACGGATAATGCTCTCTTGAGATTTATTCACAAACTTACATATGACATTCAAAGCGTGCCGATGCATCCAATGTCGCTGGATAAATATTTTGGAATTACGTATGGAGTCAGCTAACCAGTCGCTTAACAAGGACGCCGCAAAATAATGCGGCGCCTGTTAGCTTCAACAGTTAGGCAACAGAAAAAGGAGGTAATCATATGAGTCAACAAGCGCAAGAACAGTGGACGAAGCAAGACCTAATGGAAGTAGCGCAGCGACAGAAAAACATCATATGGATGGTTTTAATCTCCCTTGTGGCGATGTTTATTCCCTTCACAACAATGTTTATTCCCTTCCCCTTCACAACAATCATCACGGGCATCATCCAGATATACTTCATCTACAAGTTGGCAGTCGCTATCCGTTCCTCCTCCGCCTGGGTCTACATCATCTTGGTTTTCATCCCCCTTGTGGGATTGATAGCTTTGCTCCACATCAACGGTAAGGCAACCAAGGTTCTTCAGAGCAAC
>JAHFEP010000157.1:0-5844 GCA_023248415.1 Nitrospirota bacterium | reverse complement strand
CCAGACTGTGTGAAAACTCCTTTCAAAATATATCAGAATTGATATAATTACTTCATTATAAATTATGAAAGGAGTAATAATATGGCCTATATTTCTGGTATAAGCAGGGAGCAAATAGTATTATTTCCTGAGACCATTGATGATTATATTACAGAGGACAATCCTGTTAGATTTATAGATGCCTTTGTAAATAAGATGGATTTAAAGGAATTGGGATTTATCAAAGCACAACCTGCGAGAACTGGTCGTCTTGGCTATGAGCCGAGAGATTTATTGAAACTCTATATTTATGGATATAAAAACCGTATAACATCAAGCAGGAGGCTTGAGCAGGAGTGCCATCGTAATATGGAAATAAGCCTGATTTTAAAACCATATCAGATTTTAGAAGAGATAATGTGAAGGCCTTTAGGAGGGCGTTTTGTCAATTTACTTTACTTTGCGATGCCCTTGATCTTTTTTCAGGAGAATTAGTAGCTATTGATGGAACAAAAATAAAGGGGGTAAATAGTCTATATAGGAACTATTCCAAGTCTGTTTTGCAAAAGAAACTCAAGGAGATAAATGAGCGGATAGATGAGTATTTAAAAGATATAGAAGAGTCGGATAATGCGGAATCAGAAATTTCAAAGCTGACAGACGGGGAATTAAAGGAGAAGATAGAAAGTTTGGAGAGTCGAAAAGACGAATACAAAAGGATGCTTGATACATTAGAGCAAACAGGAGAGAGCCAGATATCCCTTAGAGAAAATAAGGGTCGCGTCTACACCCTGCACAAGGCTTGTTTCAAAGGAAATATGAAAGATGGGACAGGCGATTTTGTTTGCCCTGCAAAACTTGGCTAAAAAACTTGCTTTGATTTTTCATCAGAATCTGATAGACTATAATTAAGATTTAATTTTAACTGGAAGGAGAAAAAATGAAGCTAAGCACAGCCGTCAAACCAATAAGCCATATAAAATCCCACGCATCAGAGGTAATCAGCGAGATAACTGAAACCGGCAATCCGGTTGTCGTAACCGTTAACGGAGAGGCGCGGGTAATAATTCAGGACATAAAGGAATATGAAAAAGACCGCGAAGGAATGGCTATGCTGAAGATATTGGCAATGGGAAGAAAAGATATGCTTGAAGGAAGGCACAAACCAATTCATCAGGCATTTGGTGAGTTAAAAAAGAAGATTCACTCCGCAAGAAAGCCATGAAATACGAAATCCGTATTGTTAATGTTGCGATAGACGACCTCTTTATAATATATAAGTATGTATCAAATAATGACTCGCCGGGAAAGGCCGAACGTCTGCTTGACAACATACAAAGGGCAATGTTGTCTTTGGAAACAATGCCTGCACGGGGCAGCCACCCGCCTGAGATGCAACGGTGGGGAATATTTGATTTCAGGGAGATATTTTTCAAACCCTACCGAATCATATATGAAATCAGGGGCAAATCTGTTTTTATTCATGCCGTTCTTGATGGAAGGCGCAATTGCGAAGATCTTTTACAGCAGCGACTTCTTGGAACACTATGAACAAGGCCTTGCTAAATTTTAGGAAAATAATGGATTGGGTCTACACCCTTTACAGTGCTTATAAATAAAGCGCTTGAACAGGCACTATGATTGGCATTTCATGAGGGGGAAGACGCACCCCTTAATTTCTATCTTAGGTACATTTATTTTGCTTTGGCAAGACTTATGTTTGTATAAAGCAATGTCTATTTTTCGGTAAAAAATGGTGTTGAAAAAAGCCTGAAATTGTGTTATAAAGTACTATTAATAACTGAACATATGGTTCCAGCCATTAAATGTCCTTTCAATATATCGGCTTCCGACTCGGGCATGTGTTAGGGGAGATTAGTCCAGCGTAGAGAGGAGGTGTATAAGCCATGTTAGTAAAAGAGATTATGAAAAGGATACCTGACCTTGTCTGCTGTGCGCCAAGCGCTTATGTAATGGATGCAGCTAAAAAGATGGAAGACAACAATATCGGATGCATACTTATCACAGAGAATAATAATCTTAAGGGAATTCTTACTGACCGCGACATAACACTTTCTGTTGTCGCAGATGGACGCGATCCACGCAAGGTGCAGGTAAAGGAGATTATGAAAACAGACATAATCACAGGAAAACCAGAGTGGGATCTCTTTGAGGCCACAAAGCTGATGGCTGACAAGAAGATCCGTCGTTTGCCCATTCAGACCAATGGGAGACTGGAAGGATTCGTATCGCTGGCAGATTTAGCTCCTGTGGTAAAAAAGGAGATCGATTCCTTCCTTGAGATAGAAGCAGCCCCAATTGGGCATTAAAAAAGCCCCCCTAACAACATGCCCAGTAAATTATTGCCTAAAGAGCCTTTTATATTTGCCGTAGCCCTCTTTTTCTAAATCCTCCTTTGGGATAAATCTGAGTGCAGAAGAGTTTATGCAGTATCTAAGGCCGGTGGGTTCTGGTCCGTCATTGAATACATGCCCCAGGTGGGAATCAGCATTTTTGCTCCTTACCTCTTTTCTGACTGTAAAGAGGCTGCTGTCTTCCCTTTCAACTATGCTATCAGGCTCAAGCGGTCGTGTAAAGCTTGGCCAGCCTGTGCCGGAATCAAATTTGTCAATGGAGATAAAGAGCGGCTCGCCAGAAACAATGTCAACATATATGCCTTCTTTTTTGTTTTCCCAATACTCGTTTTTAAATGGCGGTTCTGTGCTGTTTTTCTGTGTTACTTCGTACTGAAGGGGCGTGAGCCTCTTTTTTAATTCTTCTGCAGGGAGTTTTTTAGACTTATCATCCCACGTTTCTTTCAGAAATTTATCGCGGCCAGACCGTGATCTATAAAATTTGTAGCGTAAGGGATTCTTCTTATAATAGTCCTGATGATAATCCTCTGCCCTGTAGAATATTTTGAATTCAAGTATCTTTGTAGCAATAGGCTTTTTAAATACCCCGGACTTGCTTAGCTTTTCCTTTGATAGCTCTGATAGCCGCCTCTGCTTGTTATCATGATAGAAGATAGCTGACCCATACTGCTGCCCTCTGTCAACAAACGAACCTCCTGCATCTGTAGGGTCTATCTGTTTCCAGAATACATCAAGGAGTTCCTCGTAGGTTATCTTTTCCGGGTCGTAGATGATTTGTATCGCCTCATAATGTCCTGTGGCCCCTGACGAGACCTCTTTATATTCAGGGTTTTCCTTTTCACCGCCTGTATAGCCTGCTATCACATCAACTACGCCGTTCAGCCTTTCAAATGGCGGCTCCATGCACCAGAAACAGCCGCCTGCAAATGTCGCCTTTTCAAGGCTTTTATCTTCATTTTTCATAGAAACACCTCTTGAGGGAGACTCAATATTTGAGCATCCATATAAAATGGAAAAAAGGAGAGCTGCTGAAAGAAATAATCTATTTAATACAAGCATAACTATCTCACAAAGCGGTTAACATCTTTAATATAATAACATAGAATGGCTTTTAAAAAAATAAAATTGTTTTAGGGCTTGCTGCATTAATAGATTTGTTTTTAGGCGGCATAAAGATTGACGGGTCATTACATTTCCTTGAAAAAACCCTTTCTATAAGATACAATGTTATTAACAAATGAAAAGGCTAATTATAATCGGTGGGGGACTGGCTGGCTCAGAGGCAGCGTATCAGGCAGCAGAGAGAGGCATAGATATAATATTGTATGAGATGCGGCCTGAAAAGCAGACGGCTGCGCATACAACAGGCGACCTTGCGGAGCTTGTGTGCAGCAACTCACTCGGTTCAAATGATTCAATAAGCGCACCCGGCCTTTTGAAAGAGGAGCTGCGCCAGCTCGGTTCTTTGATAATAAAGGCTGCTGATGAAACAAGGGTGCCGGCAGGCTCTGCATTGGCAGTTGACAGGGGATTGTTTGCAAAGGATATTACTGAAAGGATTGCAGGGCATCCACGCATTAAATTGATAAGGGAAGAGTTTAAGAACATTCCAGAAGAGGGACCTGTTATAATAGCCACAGGGCCTTTGACATCAGATGCCATAGTTTCTGATATAATAAGGCTTACAGGAAAAAAGAATCTCTATTTTTATGATGCCATATCGCCTATTATTGATGCAGACAGCATTAACTGGGACAGGGTGTTCAAGGCATCAAGATATGGCAAGGGCGGAGACGATTATGTCAACTGCCCGATGACAGAAGATGAGTATAACCAATTTTATAATGCACTTATGAATGCAGAGAAGGTTTCATCACATGACTTTGAAGACGCAAGATATTTTGAAGGTTGTATGCCGATAGAGGTTATTGCAGAAAGAGGGAAGGATTCGCTTCGCTATGGCCATATGAAGCCTGTCGGCCTTATTAACCCAAAGACAAAAAGAGAGCCTTATGCTGTTGTGCAGTTAAGGCTGGAAAACAGATTTGGCACAGCGTATAATATTGTCGGTTTTCAGACAAAGCTGAAATATGGAGAGCAGGCAAAGGTCTTCAGGATGATACCAGGACTGGAAAATGCAGAATTCCTGCGTCACGGAAGCCTTCACAGGAATACATTTATTAATGCGCCGCTATTTTTAAAAGATACCTTGCAGTTCAAAAATAGGGATGACCTGTTTTTTGCAGGACAGATTACAGGTGTTGAGGGATATATGGAGTCAACTGCAATGGGCCTTGTTGCAGGGATAAATGCTGCAAAGCTCATTAAGGGGGAGTTGTTCAACCCTTTGCCAAAGGAGTCTGCCATTGGTTCTCTGATAAGTTATATTACAACAACAGAGCCAAGCAGGTTTCAGCCAATGAATATAAATTTTGGTATTATGCCTCCATTAGAAAATAGAATAAGAAATAAGGATGAGAAAAGGAGATTTATTGCAGAGAGGGCAATAAAGGCTATTAATACATGGAAAGGGGAATATGCAGAGGTTCATTGACGCCTTTTCAAGATATCTGAGCATAGAAAAGAATGTGTCTGAGCACACATATAGAAATTATATAAGCGACCTGATGATGTTCAAAGAATATGTTGATAGAGAGATTGATATTAAAAACATTGATAATCTGGCTGTCCGCGGCTTCCTTGGCCTGCTTTCAAAAAAGGGCGAGAAGAAGTCATCTATTGCAAGGAGGCTCTCAACGCTCAGGACATTCTTTAAATACCTTCACAGAGAGGGTCATATTGAGGTAAATCCAGCAAAGGCAGTTGCAACGCCAAAACAGGATAAAAAGATACCATCCTTTTTGTCTGTTGATGATGCATTTTCATTGATGGAAACGCCGAACGGTGCAGATGTATTGACATTAAGGGACAAGGCAGTCCTTGAGACATTTTATTCAACAGGCATACGAATCAGCGAGCTTGTCGGCCTGAATGACGCTGACATTGATTTTAATGCCGGACTTGTAAGGGTGCGGGGAAAGGGAAGGAAAGAGAGGATTGTGCCAATAGGCGGGAAGGCAATCACGGCTATTAAAAATTATTTAAACAAAAGGCATGAGCTTTTTGAAAAGGGTCAAAGGGTCAGAGGGGCAGAGGGTCAGGGTAATAAAACAGCAGGCCTGTATAATGATAACGTTGTTTTTGTAAACAAGGACAATAAAAGGATTACAGTAAGGAGTATTGCAAGGATAGTTGCAAAGTATGTTAACATGCTTTCAAATATCGGACATATTTCGCCGCACAGCCTGAGGCACACATTTGCAACACATTTATTAAATGCAGGCGCTGATTTGCGCTCCATTCAGGAGCTCCTCGGCCACAAGAGCCTTTCAACGACGCAGAGGTATACGCATCTTGGCATAGATAAGCTGATGGAGGTCTATGACAAGGCGCATCCGAGGGCAAAAGGCAGGGGATAAGGGTTAGGGTC
>JAHFEP010000029.1 GCA_023248415.1 Nitrospirota bacterium | reverse complement strand
TCTGCGCCTGCCTTTGCAATGTCGCCTATGTTGTCAATCTTCACTCCGCCGTCTACTTCTATCTCTATCTTCAGCCCCTTTGAGTCAATAAGCCTTTTTGCATCCTTTATCTTTTGCAAGGCTGATGGGATAAATTTCTGGCCGCTGAAGCCAGGGTTTACAGACATTATTAACAAAAGGTCAATATCTTTTAATATCCCTTCATCAATGGCAGATAATGGTGTTGCAGGATTCAAGGATATGCCTGCCTTAATACCACTCTCCTTTATCAACTGTATTGTTCTGTGGAGGTGTTTACTTGCCTCAACATGAACAGTGATATAATTGCTTCCTGCCTTTATAAATTGAGGTATAAAATTGTCAGGATTCTCTATCATCAAATGAACATCAAGCGGTGTTTTGGCAACACGCTTTACTGCCTCTACAACAAATGGGCCAATAGTTATGTTCGGCACAAAATGCCCGTCCATAACATCAATGTGTATCAAGTCAGCCCCTGCGGCCTCTACTGCTTTTATCTCCTCTCCAAGTTTTGTAAAATCTGCTGATAAAATAGAAGGTGATATCTTTTTCATAAAAAGAACCTCTCCTCTGTCCCTGTAAATTTTAAGACCTTACCATAATCAAAGTCCAGATATGAAAGCCTGTTTTTAATTTGCGATATGTCTTTCTGTTCCTTTAATATATCCAGATAAATTCCTGTATTCTGAACATCACCAAGAAATTCAAAACCAATAAGGCGGTCATGCAAGAATACAAGCCTCTTAAAAAGATTCTTTGGAATATCCTCATCTATAATCTCTTCCTCTATAGGCAGCTCATCAGATTCAAGCAGCCCTGCTGAAACAAAGGAAAGGCCAAAGAACTGGATTGAATTGGATGATACATTGCCTTTAATCTGTGTTTCTATCCCTGCCATGTTATATCCTGCTGTCTCTCCCTCTAATACAGCGCTCGGCCATGTTGCGTTGATGGTATATCTTTTAGTAACAGGGTCAAATGCCTCTGCAGCATCGCCTGCTGCATAGATGTTGTCTATATTCGTCCGCATGTATGAATCAACAATGACACCGGCATTAATCTTAATGCCGCTCTCTTTCAGAAAATTTATATTTGGCTTAACACCAATGGCCATTACAACAAAATCTGCTTCTATAGGGCTTGCACCTTTTATCTGCACCTGTTTTCCATCATAAGATATGAACCTGCATCCAGTCCTTATCTCTATGGCTTTGTTCATCAGATGCTTTGTAAGTATAAATGCTGCACGTTTGCTTAATATCCTTGTAAATACCTGCTTGCCTGCCTCAAGCACAGTTACATTGCAGCCGAGTCCTTTAAGGCCGTAAGCAATCTTCATACCCATAGGTCCAGCGCCGACTACAACAACTTTTTTATAATCCCCCCATCCCCCCTTTAGTAAAGGGGGGTTAGGGGGGATTAACGCGGCTGCCTTTATCTTTTCTACATCCTCAAATGAACGCAGGGAGAATATATTTGGCCCCTCTCCTATCTGTACAGGGCTTGCACCTGCTGCAATCAGAAGCTTATCATACAATATCTCTTCACTATTATCCAGAACAACTTTATTCTTATCAGCAATAATCTTTGTTGCAGCCCTTCCTTTAATCAGGCTGATATTATTCTCTTTATAAAAATTTTCATCTGCAAGAATGGTCTCATCAAAGGCCACCTCATTTCTGAGATAATACGGCAGAAGGCATTTGGAATAAAATGGATATGCCTCTTTTGTGATTATAGTTATATCGCCGTTTTTATCCTGTCTTCTTATAACCTTTGCAGCGCTGACCCCTGCAATGCTGTTGCCTATGATTAGATATTTCATCTTGTATTACCCATAAACTTTCGGATTGAGCATTCCAACAATTATTTTGTCATTCCTGCGTTTTTCTGGCAGGAATCCAGTCCTTCGACAAGCTCAGGATGCATGGTGAGCCTGTCGAACCATGGATTCCCGCTCAAAAACTCTGCGGGAATGACATTACTATACATTACATTCTATCTTGTTAGATTCTTCTGTTATCGGTCTCCTATTCTCATCCACCTCAACAAACTCAAGCGCCTTCTTTGGACATACCTCAACGCACCGCGGGCTTCTTCCCCTGTCAGCACACAAATCGCACTTCTTTGCCTTTTCTTTTTTCCCGTCCTGCCTTATGGCTCCATGAGGACAAGACATAACGCACATCCAGCATCCAACACATTTTTCAGGGTCATGGATTGTGTAGCCTTCAGCGTCTTTGTAAAGAGCGCCTGCAATGCATGCCTTGATGCAAGCTGCATCTGCACAGTGTCTGCACCTTATCTGCACAAAGCCGTATATATCTGTTTTCTGCACCTCCACATTCGGCCTTATCTTTTCCCTGCTTGCAGAAAGGGGTGTCTTCTCAGGCGAGTGGCCGACAGAGCATGTCCTCTCGCAGGTCTTGCAGCCTGTGCATTTATATTTATGAGCTAATATCATTTTCATAATTGTTTTTTCAACCTTACTGCAAAGAAACCGTCCATTTTATAATTAATAGGGTTTGTATGCAGAACCCCTTTTTCATCAATTAGCGTCCTGCTTGTTTCAGAAAAATATTGTTTAATGTCATCAACCTTAAACTCAGGATGTCTTTCTAAAAAATCCTCAACCACATCCTCGTTCTCCTCTTTTTCAGTTGAGCATGTGCTGTAAACAAGGACGCCGCCATCCTTGACATATCCTGACAGATTTTCTATCAGCCTTTTTTGTATTCTTTGAGCTTCGTGTATCAGTTCCTCTTTCTTTTGCCACTTTCCCTCTGGATGCCTCCTCAGAATACCAAGGCCTGAACACGGGGCATCTATGAGTATCTTATCAAACTTCTCTTTTGATACATCGCTAATACCCTTTGCAGCATCTCTTAAATATGATTTTACAATGTTTATGCCGAGCCTCTCGCAATTTTCTTTTATAAGACCGATGCCTTTTTTGCTTATATCAATGGCAACAACCTCGCCTCTATTACTCATTAGCTCAGCAATATGCGTTGTCTTGCCGCCAGGCGCCGCACAGGCATCCAAGATTCTCTCATCTGTCTTTGGATCAAGTATCTGGCTTATTATTTGTGCTGCCTCATCCTGCACATAAAAAAGGCCCTGTTTGAAAGCGAGGTTCTCAGAGATATTAGATGTCCCTTTTAATATCAGGCCATCTGATGATACAGAACAATCCTCTATCCTGTCAATATCCTTTTTGAGCAGTTCCTTTAGTTCCTCTCTTTCAGTTTTTAATCTGTTTACCCTTATTGTAAAAGGAGGCGCCTCATTATTTACTCTGCACAGTTCAATGGTTTTATCTATGCCAAATCTCTCTATCCATTTTTTAACAAGCCATGCAGGATGTGAATATCTTACAGAGATAAACTCTATTGGATGCTCCTCTGGTTCAGGATAGGGGATTCTCTCTCTTTCCCTGTCAATATTCCTTAATACTGCATTGACAAAGCCTGAAGACCTCTGCTCTTTTTCTTTAGCAAGTTTTACAGACTCATTTACTGCTGCTGATACAGGCACCTTATCAAGAAACAAAAGCTGATAAGCGCCAAGCCTCAAAATATTTCGCGTTACTGCGCTGCTTTTTTTAATCGGCTTTTTTGAGGCCTGTTCAATAATCCAGTCTAAGAGATTCCTCTGTCTTAATACGCCATAGACAAGCTCTGTAATAAATGCCCTGTCAAGAACAGAAAAGGAGGCTTTATCAAAAGCCTCCTTTATAAGCTCATCAGCAAAGCCTTCCTTTGTGTCAAGTCTGATTAATATATTCAGGCTTGCCCTTCTTGCACCCTTTTCTATTTTTATATCTCCGTTATGTTTGTAGTTTTACAAAGCCGTTTATCTCATTCCTGTTACCATTGCCTCAAGCCTCTTAACACGTTCCTCCATAGGCGGATGTGTGGAAAATAGCGACAAGATGCCTCCGCCCCTCAATGGGTTTACAATAAACATGTGCGATGTTGCAGGGTTTGCATCCATTGGTATCTGTTGTGAGGCGCTGTGCAGCTTTCTTAAGGCATTGGCAAGGGACAATGGATTGCCATGTATCTTTGCGCCGCCTTCATCTGCAATATATTCCCTTGAGCGGGAGATTGCCATCTGAATAAGCATTGCTGCAATAGGCGCAACGATTATCATTGCAATGCCTGCAATGGGGCTTCCGCCTTCTTCGTCCCTGTCGCTCCTTCCGCCAAATATCATTGCCCACTGTGCCATGTTTGCAAGCATGCTTATTGCGCCTGCCATTGTTGCTGCAATAGTCCCAATCAAAATGTCTCTGTGTTTAATATGTGCAAGCTCATGACCAAGAACGCCTGACAGCTCGTCTCTGTCTAATATATTCAGTATGCCTGTTGTTACAGCCACTGCTGCATGATTTGGATTCCTGCCTGTTGCAAAGGCATTTGGCGCTGGATTGTCCATTATATATACCTTTGGCATTGGCAGATTTGCCTTCATTGTCAAATCACGGACAATTCTGAAAAGCTCTGGCGACTCCTCTTCCGTTACCTGTTTTGCGCTATACATGGAAAGCACAATCTTATCACTGAACCAGTAGACTCCGAAGTTCATTATTATTGCAAAGGCAAATGCCATTACTGCGCCGTTTTGGCCTCCGATAGCAGAGCCTGCAAAGACAACCAGAACAGTCAATACGACCATTAAGAGCATAGTTTTCATTGTATTCATCTTTCCTCAACCTCCCTTTAGATAGATAAATGCAGGGATAGGTTTCAAACCTGCCCCTGCTTGTTTATAAAATGCAATATCGCCTTTTCTACTGCGGCCACATCTACAGTTGTATTTATGCAATAGCCGTAGGGCCTTTCATTTGGTATTGCAATTACTGGCAAAGGGTATGTCTCTTTTAATCCCATTGCCAGTTCCTTTTCACATGCTACTGCAACAACTGCCTCTGGCCTCTTTTCCTTAATCAGCCTCTTTGCAAGTCCGCCGCCTGTTGCTACTGATATTTGCAGATTGTACTGTTTTGATAAGGCATTTAAATTCTTTATCTCGCATTTTCCGCACTGCAAACAATTGTGTATGTCGCCTGTTACCTTTACCTTGCACTCGTCATATTGTATGCAGTGGGGCAGAAGCACAAGGAGCCTGTCAATTGATGTCTTCTTTGACTTTGACATTACAAGCTGATTATTCAAATCAGCAAATGCGCCGTTTATCTCCTCCTTTGAAATCTTGAAGATGCTTCCTATCATTACAATAACAGGATAGAGCATCTTCATTACAATCCCTCTCAGCCTCTGCGCAAAAGCAATCTCTCTGCCGCTTATTATTCCATAGGTCAATATCCCTGCGCCTAATAATAGCGCTGCCAGCAATACAATTACAGCAGCAAATCCAAGTTCAGGCAGAAGGGGATGAATATTTACAAGCCCTATTGCCGGTATCAGCCAAAGCAGAAATATTATTGCGCCAATCAGAATGATTGACACTATAGTAAGCGCTACAAAAATAGTTTTTCTGTTCTTCATTTACCTGCCGAGTATAACACCCGCCTCTATCCTATGTCCTCTTAAAAACTCTGATACAGCCATCCTCTTTTTGTTGGCAGGCTGTATTTCTATAATAGAGATGACGCCGTCTTTTGATGCAACATCTATCCCCTCTTTATTAACTGATAATATCTCGCCTAATTTACCGCTTCTGCTGTTGCCGTGTGATGTCTTCCAGACCTTCAATAGTTCACCATTATAATATGTAAACGCACCAGGCCACGGGTCCATTCCCCGAACCATATTATATATATCTTCTGCACCCTTTGTCCAGTCTATTTGGCCGTCTTCTTTTTTGAGCATCGGTGCGTAGGTTGCCATGCTGTTATCCTGTGGGGTTGGTTTAATTTCTCCCTTTTCTATAGCATTCAAACCTTCAATTAAAAGTTCTGCGCCGAGCTTTGATAATTTATCAGTAAGCGTCCCTGCTGTATCTTCTTTGGCTATTTCTATCCCTTTTTGCAGAAGGATGCTGCCTGTGTCAAGCCCTTCATCCATCTGCATAATAGTAATCCCTGTCTCTTTATCTCCATTAATAATTGCCCTGTTGATTGGCGCTGCGCCCCTGTATTTTGGCAAAAGCGACGCATGGACATTTATGCACCCGTATCTGGGCAGACGGATAATATCTTTCGGAAGTATCTTTCCATAGGCTGCAACAACTATAACATCAGGATTTATTTCTTTTAAGGTATTTACAAATACCGCATCCTTTATCCTTTCAGGCTGCAAAACCTTTAATCCTGAATTTAAAGCCGCAGCCTTTACAGGCGGAGCCGTCAGCTTTTTGCCTCTGCCGCTCGGCTTGTCAGGCTGTGTTACAACTGCTGCGACATCCTTATTAGAGCTTAACAATGCATTGAGGCTTGGCACTGCAAACTCTGGCGTACCCATGAATACTATCTTCATTATTCTTGCGCAGCCTGTTCTTTAGCTTCTTCTCTTTGTTTCTTGACAAACCGTCTTTTATAGATATTGCGCTTTAACAGGCTTATTCTATCAAGAAGAAGGATGCCTTCTAAATGATCTATCTCATGCTGGATTACCCTTGCAAGAAAACCTGTCGCTTCTATGGTTACAGTATGGCCATTCCTGTCTAAGCCAATTACCTTTACCTGCTCAGATCTTTTAATCTCCGCCTCAAGTCCCGGTACGCTAAGACATCCCTCCTTCATTATAATCTCTCCGTTTTTTTCTATAATCTCCGGATTTATCATCACAGTAAGCAGGCCCTCTTCCTCTTTTACAGATGAGTCAAAGACAGCAAGCCTTAGTGAATGGCCTACCTGAGGCGCTGCAAGGCCCACGCCTGGCGCAGCATACATGGTCTCTATCATATCATCTATTAATTTTTGTATCTCCTGATCAATATTCTTAATCTTCTTTGCCTTTTTAGTTAAAACTGGATCAGGATATTTTTTAATGTCAAGAATCAAGGAAACCTCCAGCAATAATAATTAACTTGTAATATTTTATCATTTTTAAAGAAGGCAAATCAAGGTGTATTGCAATACGACCCTACAATCTATTTTTCCTCCACATGCCGCAGGCCTTCTTTAAAAAGATTTTCAATATGCCCATCGTCAAGTGTATAATATGCCATCTTTCCGTCCTTCCTGTATTTCACAAGCCGCATATTTCTGAGAATCCTTAACTGGTGCGATACAGCAGAATCTGTAAGTCCAAGCAATGTTGCAATGTCGCATACGCAAAGCTCTGCCTGAGAAAGGACATATATCATCTTCAATCGCGTTGAATCGCCAAGCACCTTAAAGGACTCTGCCAATTGATTGATGGTGCTGTCAGGCTTCAGCCTTTTTTTGACCTCCTCAACCTTTTTTCTGTTCACAAAGGTAATCTCACAGGTACCTCTCTGTCCGACAGGCAGGTCGGGTTTTGTTTCATTCTCTTTTGCTTTTAAAAGCACTGGCAATTTAGTACCTCCTTTTTACCTAATCAGCCTTGCTGAATTAGCAAACACAATGACATCGGGCAATACATGTGCGATGGCTGCCATGACAGGTGTTAATACGCCTGTTGCTGCAAGGCTGACGCCGACTATATTAAAGACTATGCCAATAGCAAGGTTTTGCTTTATGACACTAAAGGTCTTTCTCCCTATTTTTATTGCCTCTGGTATCTGCCCCCAGTCATCCCTCATTAATGCCACATCAGCAGCCTCTATGGCAACATCTGTTCCAGCAGCGCCCATAGCAATGCCGACATCCGCCATGGCCAGCGCAGGCGCATCATTAATCCCATCGCCAACCATTGCAACCTTCTTCCCCTTTGCAATTAACTGCTGAACCTTATTGACCTTGTCCTCTGGCATAAGCTCTGCCTCTATATTATCAATCCCAACCTGTCTTGCAATTGCCTTTGCAGTGCGCCAGTTGTCACCTGTAAGCATGATGATATTTTTTATGCCAGTATCTTTAATCTCTGCTATTGCCTCTATACTTTCTTTTCTTACAACATCTGAGACAGCAATTACACCGCATACCTCGCTGTCATGGCTAATTAAAAAGGCTGTTTTGCCTTCATCTTCCCTTGCCTTCATATATGCCTCTATTTCTGGTGTTAATGCCACCTTTCCATTTTTTAGAAGCTCTCTGCTTCCCATGAGTATAGATGTGCCATTGTATCTTGCCTTAACACCTCTTCCGGGTATTATTTGAAAGTCTTGCGGCTCAGGTATCTGAATACCCTTATCTTCCGCCATTTTTATAATTGCCTTTGATAATGGATGCTCAGAATATCTCTCAACTGCAGCAGCCATTGTGAGTATTTCGTCTTCATTGTGCTCTGCAAATGCCTTTATGTCTGTAATCCTTGGCTCCCCGATTGTTATTGTCCCTGTCTTGTCCATGACTATTGTATCAATCTTTGCAAGCGCCTCTAAGTAGATTCCTCCCTTAATAATGATGCCCTTTCTTGCAGCCTTTCCTGTTCCAGCAACAACAGCAAGAGGTGTTGCAACAGCAACAGTGCAGGGGCATGCAACAACAATAACAGCAATGGCATAGATGAAATTGCCGCTGATTAAAAGTGTTAATCCAGCAATCAACAGGATTGCTGGCGTAAAATATGCTGCAAACTTATCTGCAATCCTCTGCACAGGCGCCTTTGCAGACTCTGCCTTTTCAACAAGGTGAATTATCTTTGCAAGTGTAGTATCATTACCAACATGCGCAGCCATTATTTTCAAGAGTCCTGCTTCATTAATGGTTGCAGTGTAGACCTCATCCCCAGCCTTTTTTTCAACTGGCATGGACTCGCCTGTTATTGCTGACTGATTGACAAAGGACGAACCTTCCATAATTTTTCCATCAACAGGTATCCGCTCACCAGGCCTTACAATAACAATATCCCCTTTTACTATGGAATCAATATCCGCCTCTATCTCTTTTCCATCCTTAATTACCCTTGCATTTTTGGGAGAGAGTTTTATCAATTCATCTAAAGCCTTTCTTGCCTTGTCCATTGTGAGTTTATCAAGATACTCTGCAATGAGCATGAAAAAGGCGATAACAGCAGAGGAGAGAAACTCACCGATTATTGCAGCAGCCACAACACCGAGTGCCATAAAGACATCAGCAGTTATAGCCTTTGCTTTTAAATCAATAATTGCCTTTCGCACTAATGGATAGCCGCCGATGAGCATGGCTATAATAGAGGCTATGTCGTATCTGATTAAAGAGGACAGGATGCCGCTCCAGCCGATTAAAATCAGGACGCCGACAACTGCCATGCGGATTATGTCAAAGCCTTCTCTATTGCCATTGGCACAGGAGTGACACTCCATGTTAGCAATATTCAGTTCGCATGTTGTATTATTGTTTGACATTTGTTTACTCCGTTAAATCTTTTTTCTTCTTCTCAAATTCCTTTTTGTCTATCTCGCCTCTTGCATATCTCTTCTTTAAGATATCAAGAGGGGTCTCCCTCTTTTCCTCTGCTGATTGACCTGTCTGCCCCATGAGCACCTTCACTAAATAGACAATGCCGATAATAATCAACGCCCAGAAGATGAGCATAAAAAAGGGTCCGAAAAACGGGCCCCACCCTCCGCCAAATCCATTGCCCCAGTTCATCATATTTTTGCCTTTCTGTTATATGGTTGATGTATGAACAACTGTTCATATATTACATCATCTTTAAGCCTTAAGTCAATGCACATTTTTGGGCGTCTATCGTGCAATCGTGCAGTGCATATCGTGCAGATGCAATGTTTTATATAATTCAATAAAATAGGTGAATAATAATAATTGCTAATAAATCAATTAGTTATCTTCAAATATTTTTGTGATTGTGACATGGCACACTATTTGCTTTATTAAAATAGCATATATCTGAGAAAAGGGAGGATGTTTATGAGGTTTTTTAAAAGGACAGTTCTTATTCCTGTAGTTATAGCACTTGGTATTTTTCTTATTAATGCACAAACTGGCAATTCCTATCCGGCAAGAGGGGGAAAGCCAGGTTTTGACTGCTCCATGTGCCACGCAGAAAAATCCTTTGCAAAAAAGGCAGTTCTAAAATTGATTGATAAATCTACAAACAAGGATGCAGTAGATGGTAATAAGATTATAATACCAATCAGGCAGGGTGACAGCAGGTCTTATACATTTATTGTAGGGAGTGATGGCAAAACAAAGACTGCTCCAACAACTGTTGGCTGGATGTTTGTGCTGCCAGGCGGCGTTCAGACAGAGCTTCCTAATTGCATAAGATTATTAAACTCCAAACAGCCATTTTCCTATAAATATAAAGAGGGTGATGTGGAAAAGGTTGATGACAACCTTACTGTTGCCACACAGACCTTTTTCTTTGACGGCAATGCAGGAAACTTTACCAGCAAGATGGAGGGTGAACTCCGCATTGCACTGGGTGAAAGAGGAAAAGGGAAAAGCGCCTTAGGAACAACTGTATATAAACTAATTTTTGTGCCGGAGGAGAAATAGGGGAGGATTGTGATAATGAAGATGAAGAAGGTATCATCAGTTTTAATAGCAATATCATTCACTGGATTATATATATTCATGCTGACAGCAACAACTGCTTCTGCGCTTCCAGGTTCATCTGTATATAAACAGCAGCCTTGTGCTGGCTGTCATGGCGAGGGCGCTGTAAAGGATTACGAAGACCATATTGTTGTAATGCTTCTTGATGATAAGGGAAACAACCTTGTGAATATGGAAAAGGGCGAGGTAGTTATCCCGTACAAGAAAGGCAAAAAAGGAAAATTTACAATGGTTATCGGCACAGACGACAAGGCAGGCAATGACCATAAGCTTGTCGGCTGGTTTTTTAAACTTCCATCAGGTGTTCAGACAACTGAAGGGTCAGTTCCTTATTGCTATCAGCAGATAAATTATCCCGGCGGAGGTGAATTTGCATATAAGGGAAATCAGAACCTCACGTCAGAGAATATTGCATTTGCATTTCACAGGTATTTTAGCGGTGAAGAATCAGAGTTATGGGTTGCTGTTGGAAAAAGAACACATTCAAAGGCAGGTTTAAGCTTAAAGACACTCAAAGTAAAATGGTTTGAAGAGTAATTTAAATTAGTCTCTACCCCCCACCCCGGCCCCTGATTGAAGAGATTCAACAGGGGCCTTTTTGTTTACAACAATCCGTATCTTTTTCTCTTGCGGTATAATGTGGATGGATTAACCTTTAATTCCTCGGCAATCCTTTTCAGCATGTCGGGTTCGTTCTTATACTTTTCTTCAAGGGTCAGAAGCAAGCGCTTTTCATCCTTTAATTCAGATTCAGCGCCTGTCATTTTCTTCCCAATCTCTGTAAAATATCTTGCTGTAAGTAATTCTCCTTTTTCCAATATCACAATCCGTTCAATAGCATTCTCAAGCTCTCTAATATTTCCGGGCCAGTCATATTCCATAAGCATAGACATTAACTCAGCAGACGGCTCTTTTATATTTTTCTTATTTTTTCTGTTAAACTTTTCAATAAAGTGATTGACTAAAAGAGGTATATCATCCTTTCTCTCTCTCAGAGGCGGAATCTTAATTGGAATTATATTTATACGGTAATAAAGATCTTCACGAAAGGAATTTTTTTTAACAGCATCCTCTAAATCCCTGTTTGTTGCTGTTATTACCCGTACATCTACTTTTATGGTCTCGCTTCCTCCAACACGTTCAAACTCCATCTCCTGCAAAACCCTCAAGAGTTTTAACTGCATTGAAATAGGGATGTCTCCCATTTCATCTAAAAATATGGAGCCGCCGTCCGCAGTTTCAAACCTTCCTTTGCGCATTTTATATGCGCCGGTAAATGCGCCCTTTTCATGGCCAAAGAGCTCGCTCTCCAGTATTGTTTCAGAAAGAGCTGTGCAGTTTACCTTTACAAAAGGGCCCTTTGCCCTTTTGCTGTTATAATGGATTGCCCTTGCAATTAATTCCTTTCCTGTTCCTGTCTCGCCCATTATCAATATGGTTGCCTCTGTATCTGCAACACCCGGTATCATCTCCAGTATATCTTTCATCCTCTGGTTGTTTGTAATGATATTCTCCAAGCCGTAAAACTTCCTTACCTCCTGTGTGAGCATCTCAACCCGGTTTAAGAGCTTTTTCTGCTCCACAGCATTCTTTATGAGTATGAACATTTCATCATAGTTGATTGGTTTTGTCAGATAGTGGAAGGCGCCGAGCTTCATTGCATCTACTGCCATTTCAATTGTTCCGTAGGCAGTAATCATGATAACAGGAAGGTCTTTGTATCTGTTTTTTATGATTTTTAAAAGTTCAATGCCGTTGATGTCAGGCATCTGGTGGTCAAGGAGAATTACATCAATATCCTTTTCCTGCAGGATTCTAAGGCCGTCCTTTCCATTATCTGCTGTAAAAACAACGTATTCCTCTCTCTGAAGGTTCATCTCCATTACCTTCAGGATGGCCTTTTCATCATCAATTATTAATATGGTATTGGGCATAATCAGGGGTGTTTTCTAATGGCAGCCTTATGGAGATAAGGGTTCCAGCTCCTTCTGGATTATCATCAATCTTTATTTCACCTTTATGATGGTTGACAACCTTCTGCACAATGGAAAGGCCTAAGCCAGTGCCGTTTGTTTTTGTAGTATAGAATGGCTTAAAGATAGATGCCTTATCCTGTATGCCTTTTCCATTATCTGAAACGGCTATTTCTATCCATGCCATTTCATTTAATTTTATAAGATTTGTGCTTACCATAATCCTGCTGCCGTAATTTGACGCCTCAATGGAATTTTTTACAATATTTACCAAAGCCCTTTCAAGCTCTGTCGGATATACCCATATATCAGGAATGCCTTCATCAAGGTTTATCTTCAAGTCTATATCAGATTCAATAAAGCTTCTGTCCATGAATTTAAGGGTCTTTAAAACAAGGTGATTGATATTTGTCTTTTCAATATTGCCTTTTATAGGCCTTGCCACCTCAAGGAGGTCGCCTGTAACCTTATCAAGCCTTACCACCTGATCCCGCAGCAGCTCTGTTATCTCTGCTATCTTTTCGTCATTATGATATTCCTTTGTAAGATAATGCAGGCCTCCTTCAATGACATGCAAAGGGTTTCTCACCTCATGGGCAACCTTTGCTGCAACAATGCCGAGCTCTGCCATCTTCTTGGACTGTTCAAGCTCCTGATAAAGCATCTTTTGCTCAGATATGTTGTCAAATACAAGGATAAGCGGGACATCTTTGGCATACTTAACGCCGTACAGAGGCATTATATTTAGATTCATTATTACTTCAATTCCCTTTAAAATAAACCCTTTTTCAATATTATCTAATAATCGGCTCTCCTTTTCAAATTCCGTTAATTTGTTATTTACAAATTCAAAGAAATTACCGCAGTCAGTATACATATATCTTGCATCATCAAATCTCTTTCCGATAATATCCTTAAGCTCAATGCCGAGTATCCTTCTTGCGCTGTTATTAAAGAACTTTATCTTCCTGTTTTCATCAATGGCGATTATGCCTGTTGAAAGGCTGTTTAAGATATTATTTGTATATTTATGGAGATGCTTAACCTCTTCATTTGATAGTTCAAGCTTTTTTGAATACTCTACTGCCTCTTTCTTTGCCTTTTCTAAATCAGAGATAGTAGCAACAAGGTCTCTTACAGTCAGCTTAAAGGCATCATCAAGCTGCTCAAGCTCATCACCGCAATTGTATTTATATATAACGCATTTTCTGCAGTCGCCTATCTTTTGGGCATATATACCCTGAATCTGACCCAGGCAGTAAGTTCCGGCAATTGTCCAGCAGCGCAGATTGTCTTTGCCGTATACAGCACATTCTTTGCTGCTGCACTTTAAAACATCCCAGCACCGTGCAAAGCCTGTATCAATAGTATTCATGGAAGAAAAATCACCTTTGTGTATCTTGTATATGCCTTCTGAAATGTTTGAAATTGGATGCAATATTAGCCTTGAGAGGATTGCAATGCCCAAGATGCCAAGAAGCAGATTAATCAGCGAAATTTCTAAAACAATCTTCCATGCCTCTTGCTGCGTATATGTCACAATAAAGATGCTTGATATTGAAGAGAGAAATATGAAGACAAAGAGGCCTATTAATATCTTTGTTCTTATGGAAAGCGACTTTACTATACGTTTAATATTCCACATAATAGATACCTATATTATACAATAACTATATTATACAAGAATATTGCAATATCTATGCCAAGTTTTTTTTAGATGCACATAATAATCAACGCTTACCCTGCAACCAGTAGCTCTATAGCGTCATGGCCAACAATAGGCGCAGACTCTCCGCGGACTTTTTTCTAAACTGCTATTTCTAAGTCAATCTTGTCATAACTTATAAATGGCGCGGTTTTTCTCTCTGCCTCTTTTATTTCAAGCAATCCCACCTGCTCCAGATATTTCACATCATCGGCAATATTTTTAATATCCCTTTTTGCCATTCTTGCCAATTCATTTATAGACTGTGGCTTTTTGGTTTTTATGATATGCAGCAGCTCAAGCCTCTTTGGTGTGAGCGCCTTTCTGAATGCCTCAAAACTGGTAAAATATATTTCAGGTTCTTTGACAGACTTTAATTTTTCACCCCTCTCTATTTTTTTTACAGTCTCCTTTACATCTTCAAAGATAGCCTTAATATCCTTAATCTCTATTTTCACTTTTTTAACCTTCATAATTGCCCCCTTTTGTATTTTACAATATCCTTTGCTTTCACATCCTTAACTAATCGGGCTTTCATATTGGTATTCTACACCAATGCAAAGGTGGAGTCAAGAAATATTATCACAGGGCTTTGTTCTTAAAGTGATTGAAAGAAAAGAGGAAGTTCCAAGCCTTACCAAAAAACTATTTAACCTTGACCTATGGGCATGGTTATGATAAAAATATTATAATGCAACAACAAATAAGCAAGAAAGCTTTTTACAATCTGCTAAACGAAGGACTGTTTCAAAAATATTGCAAAGATGCTGGTCCGGTTCAGGAAATAAATATTACTTACAAAAATAAAAGTGATATTCAGATATCACGAAAACGAAAAGTATTTGATAGTATTGAAATTGATTTGGTCGGTAATTTTGTAGAGGAAAAAATTATAAATGCAGATTTGTCAAACCCAATACATATGGAAACAAGATTAAATGAGATTAAAGGGACTCTCTTTATAAGGGATAACATGACTGAAGATTTGATATTGGAGTTATAACAATGAAACAGCATGAAGCAGTGATAAAAGTGATGGAGCAGAACAACGGATTTGCAACGCTTGGTTATCTTTATCAAGAAGTTTTAAAAGTATCTGGCGTAGAGTGGAAAACAAAAACTCCATTTGCAAGCATTCGTCGTATTGTGCAAGACGAAAGATTTTTCTTCAAAATAAGACCTGGTTTATGGGCTCTAAATTCTTATAAAAACAAGTTGCCTCCTGAAATCTTTCCGACAAAAGACCAATCAATTAAAAAACAGGAGGAATTCAATCATACATACTATCAAGGGCTTCTTGTTGAGATTGGTAATTTAAAAAGATTCCAAACTTTCATTCCAAATCAAGATAAGAATAAAATCTACTTAGGAAAGAGACTGGGTGAAATAACCACTATTGGCGAGCTCTATAAATTTGCGTATGACAATATATTGCAAAAGGCGAGAACAGTTGATGTTAGCTGGTTTAATACGCGAAAAATGCCGTCAATGTTGTTTGAAGTTGAACACTTGGCAGATATTCAAAATTCACTTTTAAAATTCATGGAACTTCAAGATTTTTATGTGAAGTTTTATATTGTGGCTGATGAAGTTAGAGAAAGAGAATTTGAAGCAAAATTATCGTTAAGCGCTTTTACGCCAATTCAGAAAAGAATTAAATTTATGAGCTATATTCAGTTGTCAGATTGGCATACAAAAACATATGAACTTACGAGCATAGAAAATACTTTCAATTTATAGGCCTATGAAATCATATATTTTTATAACAACAGAGGGTTTTACTTTTCAGCCAAATTCTGAGTCTTCTGAACCGGATATTGAGAATTGCCAGGTTATTGGATTTGCAGATGGTAAAGATTTAGAAGAGGCTTTTGATAATTTGATGGCAGAAAACGAATACCTTCTTGAAACAAACTTTAATGAGATAACAGGCTATGAGTTAAAGCATAAGGAGTATCAAAAGTTTTCAAAAACTTTTTATATTAGTGAAAAGTGTAAAATCTTAGAGGATTAACCCTATGCCCAAATTCTTTGTGGACTTTGAGTTTGCTGGACATATTGAGGTAGAGGCTAAAGATGAGGAAGATGCCAAAGAGATTGTGGAAGATATGAATCTTGATAAACTTGCTGACCACATCCAACACTTCAATGTCGGCAGGCATTATGTGGAGAATGAATAAAAGGCGACGAGTTCCTACATTATTATAACCATCAAAGACTTCACCTTCCAGCCGGGTTCAGAGTCGGCAGAGCCTGATGTTGAAGATTGCTACATTACCTTCCAATTGGGCTTTTCTTTTTTGGGCAGTTTGTTGCAACAGGGCAGGTTTCGCAGGCCTCGGCAGCATCTATTTCAAAGCCAAAGGCTATTGTCTCCCCGCACTCGCACTGCCAGCCTTCTGAAGTGTGGTTTGTTAAAACATTATTGCAGAATGGGCACTTAAGCATACAAAACCTTTTTGAAATAGTATATGGCTATGGAAGATATTTTATTATGATATTTATCATAGGCAATCAATTATACTAAGGCCTTTTGACCTTCCTTCTGTCAAGAATCTGTGCAAGAAAAGGAAGCAGCAGGGAACCGCCTGGAAGCAAAAAGATAATCACTACAGGAGCAAGCTTAGATATGCCTTTAAGGTGCAGCTTAATCTTCTTTTTCTCTTCCTTTGTCCACTTATCTCCAGTATTTCTGTTTTTCATAAGCAGCTGCATAAGTCCTTTAATCTCAAGAACCTCTTTCAATATGAATTCCTTGTTGTGCAGAATTAATTTTTTAAAGTAATTGAACATATATTTTATTGGAGCCGGCTATAAGTGAGTAGGACAATAAGAACGAACAAAAGGTATAGTACTCCATTTGCAATCAGCATCGGCATGGTAATCTTGAGCTTCTTAACAGTAAGAATATAGAGCCAGATGCCTGCTATGAGTGTAATTACACTGCTTGACATAACTGTAAGATTTATTGTCCATGGTGTGAGGAATATTCCTATTGCAGGAAGCAGGCTTCCCTGAAACACCATTGCGCCTGTGACATTTCCAACTGCCATCGTATCCTTTCCCTGACGTATCCAGAGGATGCTGTTTATCTTTTCAGGAAGTTCTGTTGCAATGGGAACAATCAAAAGAGAGAGGGCTATAACAGGGATATGAAGGATTTCTGCAAGGTGTTCAATGCCTGAGACAAAGCCTTTTGCGCCTGCTATGATGAGGCCCAGAGAAATAATTAATTGAACAACAACAAAGAACATGTGGTCTTTGAATATTGCTGAGATATAGAGATTTTTGCTCTCCTTTGTTGCATGCCCGTCTTTTGAGAGGGCATTGCTTGCCTTTATAGTTTCCATTACATAGTAGAAGTAAGAGAGAACAAGAATAACTGCAATAAAGATGCGCAGCAGCCGCCATGTCGGCGGTGTAAAGGCTACAAAGAAGGCAATGGAAAAGGCAAAAAGGAAGAACTCAAGGTCACGTTTTAATCCTGTATGTTCAGGTGTAATAGATGCCTTCCTTCTCCTTTTTTTAAATACAAATGATGCAGCGCCCATAAGGAACATTGCTATTGTTGAGAGCATAAAAGGCGCGCCAAGTATAGCGCCAACGCCTACTTCTTCGCTTACATGCGCTGAATTTCCTGCAAATATGGCAACGAGTGGAACCATTGTCTCTGGCAAGGCTGTGCCTACAGCAGCAAAGATGCTGCCAGTTACGCCCTCAGAAAATTTCAGCTTTGCGCCAAGCGACTCAATGGCATTTGTAAATATCTCTGCAGCGATTATTATAACAAGAAGAGAGGCTGATAATATAATTAAATCGTGTGTCAATAGGGTTTCCCAATCCTTTGTTTTATAAAACTGGCATCCCTTCTTTTTCTGCAGCTTGATTTAATTTTGCATCATTGCTTGAAAAGAAGACCTCTGACTTAATCTTGCTTCTAAAATTTATAGCAGATGCAAGATGAATAGAATCAAAACCTCTGAGAAGATATTTTTCTGCAAGGTCGCCTGCAGACCTTATTAATCCATCTGTAATCTCTATAACAAAATAGCTCTCCCAATCGCGATTCAGGTCTTCTACTATATTTTGTAAGGTTTTAGCAGAAAAGCCTTCTTCTTTTTGCTTTCTTGCAAAAGCAGCCCTTGTCTCTGCGTAGGCTATCTTTGAGGTAGAGATAATGGTGGCATTGCCTGACAATTCCCTTATTCTTTCAGAATTGGTTTCCTCAACATATAATTTAACAAGCGAACTTGTGTCAAAGTAAATAATCATCTTCTGTCTTCAAGGATTATTTCAGAGATGGTTTTACCTTTAATTTTAACGGGTTTTTTACTTCCAACAGGTTTGCCGCCTTTCCACACAGCAAAACCTTCCCTGACAAGGGAAAGGAGGTTTGAATCTTCTTCTGCCCTCTCTACAGGAACTATTGTAGCGATTACCTTTTCTCTTTCTGTAATGAGGACTTTCTCGCCCTTCTTTACCTCTCGCAGGTAGTAGCTTAATTTATTTTTTAAGTCTTTAATCCCCGTTGATATCATAGCTACATTTTAACTCTAAGTAGCTACTTTTGTCAATAAATATTTCAGATAATCCCCCTGTATCCCCCTTTTCCAAAGGGGGGTGAGGGGGGATTACTAACCCGTTATGATTATGTTATAATATTATACACAATATGAACAGTAATGCTCCGAAATATCTAAGCCTTATAAAAACAGGGGAATTATACAGACGTGCTGAAGTATTGGAAGATATGCTGAAAGACTGCACCCTCTGTCCGCGAGGGTGCGGGATTAACAGGACAAAGGACGAGCCTGGCTTCTGCAGCTCTGGTTATCTTCCAATTGTTGCAAGCTATTGTGTTCATCACGGCGAGGAGCCTGTAATATCTGGCACAAAAGGCTCTGGCACAATATTTTTTGGAAACTGCAATTTAAGATGTGTTTTCTGCCAGAACCATCAGATTTCACAGCCTGTGCAGTCATTAAAAAAGAATGAGGTTAGCTTTGAGAGGCTCGCTGATATCATGCTTGAGCTTCAGTTATCAGGCTGCCACAATATCAACCTTGTATCTCCAACACATTTTTCTGCTCAGATAGTCAAGGCAATTGCAATAGCGGCATCAAATGGCATTAGAATTCCCCTCGTCTACAATACCAATGCCTATGATTCGCTTCAAACACTTAGGCTTTTAGACGGTATAATTGATATTTATCTCCCTGATATCAAATACAGTGATGATAAGATGGCTATGGAGTATTCCAAAGCAAAGGACTATGTAAGACATTCAAGGCAGGCAATAATTGAGATGAAGAGGCAGGTGGGAGACCTTGTTACAGATGATAACGGCATTGCTGTCAGAGGGCTTATAATAAGGCATCTTGTATTGCCTAATAATATTGCCGGCAGCGAAGATAGCCTGAGGTTTATAAGCGAGAAGATTGGAAAGAAGACCTTTATCAGCGCAATGTCCCAATATTTTTTAGCACACATGGCAAAGGAATTTCCGCTCATATCAAGACCCATAAACTCCAGCGAATATAAGAAGGTTCTTGATTTGCTTGACAGGTTTGGCCTTGAGAACGGATGGGTTCAGGACCATTCAAGCAAAGACTGTTACTGTCCTGATTTTGAAAAAGAGCAGC
>JAHFEP010000156.1:5307-6845 GCA_023248415.1 Nitrospirota bacterium | reverse complement strand
TGCGTGAGTCTCCTGCCACCTTGTCAGGCTTTGCTGCAGGTTTTTTACTTGTTTTTTCATCTAATTTTCCTTTTTGATTATTATTAAAGTTTACCATATAATCCCTATAAAATGCAACCGCCGCCAACCTTACAGCCCCTTCTACAAGCCTTTTACGGTCTTTTTCAGCAAGCTCTTATTCTATTATTGCTTTATACAATTCCTTTCTGTATAATATTTGCATCAATAAAAAATGCAAATAACATATTCTCAACATCTCAAGAGCAGGTTATCTTTAAGGAAAATAGAATATGATTTGCCAAAAATAATATTTGAACAATCTAAAGAGAGATACTTTGATGAAATAACAGGGCATTTAATAGCTACTATGAAGCTTAAACTTTATGATAAATTTAGAGATATAATGGTAGCATATATTATTGAAGAAGATTGCGCTAATCTTTTAACTATTCATCCATTAAAAGAGGGGCAAAAAGAAAATAGAGTCAAAACTGGCAGATGGAGGAAAATCTAATGAAAGATTTTAAGGTTTTTTACGATGAAAGGGAAGATATCCTCTATATTGGGAAAGAAGGAGCGGAAGAGGAGGTTATCGAGCTTTCACCAGGAGTAAATGTTGAGCTTGATGATTCTGGAAAGTTTATTGGTATAGAAATCTTTAAAGCATCAACTCTCTTTAAAGACGCTATAAAGCTAATGGAGAAGAAGCTTCAGGCAGCGTAACTTTTTAAAATACAAAATTCGCAAAAAAACTTGATGCTAACATCCAAACCATTATCGTGCCTGGAGATGGAGTACCTGAAATAGCAGAAAGAACAAAAACTGAACGGAACAAATGAGCAGTTAATGAAAAACCCTCTACCGCAGATAACGCAGACCATTTTCATATCCCAAAAAGAGTTAATTCCATTTATCACTCTGCAGGCTGTGGAAATACTCATTTACCCCTTTTCTTCTCCAGCCGTTCTCTCCATATTTGTTTAAGAGGCTGCCAGTTTAATTTATCGGCCTCGGCAAGTGCTTTCAAATATTTAGCCCTTCCTTCTTTGTCGCCTTCCTCTGGAACCAACTGCACAGGAGGCAAATCAAGCCTGTGAGGTAACTATTAATTCATCAGGTTTGTAGTTAATGATTTCTGCCATAACCCGCTCCACACCTTTTGCAAGATATGGGGCAAGTTCAGCGTAAGATTTGATGCCAATGCTGGACTCTATGAACCGCGTGGTTGAGGAATATTCTTCAGTGTCTTCAGATACTCTTTCAACATTTTCAGGCTTACCTTCTCTCCCTCGAAGGCCATAGAGGAGCTTACCTGACTGGGGATGCTTTTTAGATACCCTTTTTTTCTTTCTTCTGGCGTTAGGGTCGTTCTCCAATGTTCCACCATGTTTTTCTGAGTTCTTTGTTTTTTCATCTAATTTCCCTTTTTGATTATTATTAAAGTTTACCATATAATCCCTATAAAATGCAACCGCCGCCAACACTTCTTATCAGAATATGCCTGTGCTTTTTTCTCTCTCGCAAGACAAAACAAATGC
>JAHFEP010000156.1:0-5297 GCA_023248415.1 Nitrospirota bacterium | reverse complement strand
ATGCAACCGCTACCAGCTCTGCTTATCACAGTGCAAATATTAAAGCACTCATTATGCGCCTGTATTTTTTTCCTCTCGCAAGACAGAACAAATGCGCCTGTCCACTCTTTAATATTTTCCTTGAAACAAGCCTTATACAGGGTGAGGTATTTTCACGCTTCCTAATTTTGCTTCAATATTTGTGCATAACAGAAGCCGGTTATTTTTAGAAAGCTGACGGTGTTATAAGTTTGATTCCACTTACCTTTTCAATTTCTTTGAAGTGTTTGTCCAATGTCAGGATGGCGCAGTTTTGCTCCTTTGCTATAATTGAAATATAACAGTCAGTCAGGTTTACCGTCTTTCCCTTTTTCTTAAGGGTATAAGACAGGCTTCCTGCTTTAAACCATGTATCTTCTTTCTCGCCGATTATACGAAAAGCCTCTAAAAATTCTTTTATTAAAGCCACCTCTTTTTCAGAATGGGCGCCCTGAATAAGCTCTGCGATTATAATTTTAGGGGCATATATATTAGCCTGAGAGAGAAGATTATCCATCTGATTAGAAAGTTCCGAATTAGTTTTCTGGAAATAGTCAATCCATGCTGAGGTATCTATAATGATATTATCTCTCATAATGTCTGATATCATCTGCTGTCTTATCAAATTTAAGCTTTCCCTTCATGGCCTTAATCTTTTCTATCTTTTTTCGTCTCAGATAATCTGCTATTGCCACCTTGACAGCAGATGCCTTGCTCTTAAGCCCTGTTTTATGAACCAGATCATCTAAAATCTCCTTTTCAATTGTAACAGTTGCCCTCATAACCTTTTACCTCCTGCAGAAACTATAAGCAATTTCAGTGCAAATGTCAAGTCAATTTTCGTGCATATACTATGCACAGAAATAGTTATCTGATATGTGCAGCCTCGACCCTATGCTCCCTCATCCTCTCATTGAGCCATGCAATGAGTACTCTCTAATCTATCACCCTCTCACAATCTCAATCCCCTGCCAGATAATGTGCCTGTGCTTTTTTCTCTCTCGCAAGACAGAACAAAAACGCCTGTCCTCATTTTGCCACTATCAATAAGTAATTAAATTTTCTGAATCAGTACATCTTTTACAAATGCTTTTTCATTGCCAGAATTTCTAAATCCTATAGAACCATACTCAAGATTAATAGGAAAAGGGATATCTATTGATTTGTCTTTTTCATCCTCTTTTTTAAATTGAAAAATTAAATTGCCTTCAGGTATAGACCATTGTCTTTCAAAAATGGGATGATTGTTATACAATAATTTAATATTTACTGATCCTTTATCACATGAAAGAATACACATATACCATTTGTCCAAAGATAGGCTCTCAGTAAAAACCATGTTTGCCTCATTGGGCTCCCACGGTTTCCAGCCCCCGTTAATTCTAATATGTGGCCTTATTCCATTCTGTCGAATTTGCAACATTACATAGTTTGAAAGATTCACAGCTCTAACTATAACTCCTATGCAGTCCTTTATTATTTTAAACTTAAAAGAGAATTCATAATCGCTCCATGTCAAACATTTGGAATAGATATAGCCAGATTCTGATTTTGTTATTGAAAAACAATTATGTGTTCTCTCATACTCAAAATTGCCTTTTCCCATCCAATCATCTTTGTGTTTTCTCTGCGTTAATGAGATAAAATAAAAATCCTTATCCCTTGTTCGCAGATAGCTAATTATAAATATTGAAAGAAGAGCAATTACTATCTTTAGCACACTTGAAAGGGTAATTACTATCTTTATCTTTAGCACAGTTAAACTCAATTGATTCTCCTTGAACGAGGGGACAATATCAGAAATTAACCACAAGGCTAAAGCTGAAATAGCAGTTATCAAATCATACTTGTAGCGTTTTAGAAAATATTTAAACCTCAAGTAACCGCTCCCAAAGCTACACATTTTCAATTATCTTCCTTTCCTCTTCTGTCAGTCCATACAGCTTATATACCAGCTCATCTATTAACTCATCTGTTGCCTTTATTTTTGCTTTTAAAGGCTCAAGCAGAGTCATGCTTTTTGTAAAATGTCTTTCAAGGAGTTCCTGAGTCTTACGGTATGATGAGTTTATGGAAATCTTCTTTTATTCTTTTTCAGGACTTCAAGGAAATATTCAAAGCTGTGTTCGTAGTATTCCTTTATTGCAGTTTTATTTGTTAAGGTATCAATCTCTGTTCCTATCTCCCGCTCAAGCCATTTTAAAAAGCCCATGCTTTCCTCGTTCTTTGCCTTGTTTAGCTCAATCATCTGTTCCGCAAGGAAGGCGAGGAAATCGTGAACAGTGTCGTTTCTGCCAAGAGCAAGCTCGTAATTTGCCCATTTCATAATGTCTTCTTGCTTTGAACGGCCATACAGCTTAATAGCCTCTTTAAAAAATTCCTTCCGCTCTTTTTCAGGAGTGGTGAAGGAGATGCGGGGCATTGGCATTGAGTCAATCTCGTAAGAATTTACATGATTATTTGTGCTGGTAAGCCTGAACCGCCACTCCCACAATGAAGAGTTCAATAAAGCAAAAATTGCAAAGAGATTGTATTCTTTTGGATTGACTATATAGTTTATCGTGTCTGAACAGAAATTGCCCTTTTCAATAATGGTTGCTATTATTCTGCGCCAGTTATCTATTGCCGCCCCTCTCTGATAACCAACACGAATATATTTATGGTCATACACCTTTGTATTTTTACCGTGCGCATCAAGAAATCTTTTGACATCAAGATACATGGGCTCGCCCTGTTTTGGTTCTTCCTGAAATTCATAGCGATTTATGTGACCGCCTCTTAAAACGATTTGCCCCTTTTTTCCCTCTGTCAAAAAATCAGAGTGCGATGTAAGATTAACCTCGCCCTGCTGAGATGGCGCGAAGTGTCCAAGTGTGATTCCGTTAGAATCCCTGTTCAACTTCAAGGCGAGTTTAAAATCATCTTCGGTCATATTGGGATAACTTGGAATGCTCAAGTTCTCCTTGTCAAATTCCTCAATCTGAGACGGCGTAATCAATAAAGAAGTTGAAGCCTCCAATATGTCCTTGCCCGGATGGATTCTAACAGAAAACAGCGATGGCTTTTCTTTTTTAATAATGTAAATACATGTGGAGAGTTTGGCCTCAAAAAATATCCTGTTTGTAGGATCATCTTTTTGAGGAAAGGCCTCTATTTTCTGAAAGCAATTTTTTTGCAGCATATATTCGCGCAAAGGTTTAGCCTGCTTATCCGCCAATAATGCCATTGGAACAATAAAACCGTGCATACCTTTATCGTGGAGTAAGTTTAAAGATAATCCGCTAAAGAGACGGTAGAAATTTAGTTTGCTTCCGACAGCATGTTTATACATTTCACTTTGTGAGAAAAACTCTTTTTCAGATTCTACATCTTTTCCCTGTTCAAGTTCAGACAAAACATCATAAGGCGGATTCCCAATCACACAGTCAAATCCGGCATTTTCCTTCTCTCCCTTTTCAGTATAAAAAACCTCTGGAAATTCAAGTCGCCAGTGGAAAAACCTTTTTTCACTGGCAATGCTTAAAGCCCTTTTACATCTTTCAACATTTTCAGGAAAATTCTCTTTGTCAAAGGCCATTGTGTATGCAAGGTTTTCTATTGATAAAATATTCTTGCCCAAGTCAGTAAAA
This sequence comes from Nitrospirota bacterium, assembly GCA_023248415.1. Lineage (GTDB taxonomy): Bacteria > Nitrospirota > CAKKRA01 > 9FT-COMBO-42-15 > 9FT-COMBO-42-15 > 9FT-COMBO-42-15. The sequence goes on along the minus strand of JAHFEP010000156.1, from coordinate 1,650 downwards.
TGTTGTGCAGTATTAACATTAAATCTTCTGCGGATTGGCTCTATTGTTTGCTGCGCCTCCTTAAATAAATCATAGCTCTTTTTGGCTTCAGATATTGTTGCGTCTGTGAGTTCAGAGACCTGAAGCATAAAAGAAAGCGCCCTCTGCATTTTTGGATACGCCTCTGAGCTGGAGTGAACAACACCTGAAATATCCAATATTCCTATAAGGCTGTTCCCGCATTTTAAGTGATGGTCAAGGAATGACAGGGGAGCGCCAAGCGTGAATGAATCAAGCCATAATGAGAGTTTTGCAAGCTCAACAGCCATTTCATTGAGGTCTACTCCATAGATGCAGCGCTTCATCACCATTCTCTTGATAAGATTAACCTCTGTAAGCTTGCTTTCATCAATCCTGACGCCCTGACGCTTTATCTCTGTAATTATTTCCTTTTTTAATGCCTCTATCTTTATTATTATAGGGTTTTCCGGATAATCTGCAAGAAAGGCAATGATTTTATCTGATATAAAATCTACAGTATGCACAAGGAAATGCCCGCTCCCCATGGCAGGGTCAAGGGTTTTTATGTCAAAGATGGTTTCAAATACCTCGTTTTCCTTTTTAATGATTTCGTCAATATGCTTCCCCTTTGGTTCGCCGGGATGCTCATAGTGTCTCCAGTCTTGAGCCATTTTTAATTCATTACGCTGTTTTTCATATAACAATTCAAGAGCGGCAAGTATATCAGATGCACGATTAAGCCTTTCTTTTAGCACAGGGCCAACACTATTTTTTACAATGTATTCCACAATATAATGAGGCGTATAATAAGAGCCTGTTGCCTTGCGTTCGTGTTTAGAGTTCTCAATATAAACCTCGCCCTTTGTTTTCCGCCTGTGTGTCCTTGTGCCTGCTTTTATTTCTGATGCTCTTTTCCAGATTGATTTGCTGTTCTCTTTGACCTCAACAACATCTTGCTCTGCAATCTGAATATGAAATTCCAATAATCCCTCGTAAATATCGCCTAAGTGCCTGACACTAAGGGATGAGTAATCTATAAATGGGATTGTGGCAGGTGTATATTCACCTTCTTGGTCAACTGTTAGCAATTCAACAGCCTCGGCAAGGAATGGGTCTGGCATTTTATGTATTGAAAGAAATCCCCCCTTGCCCCCCTTTTCTAAAGGGGGGATGGGGGGATTATTTTCAAATAATCCACCGTTATATATAGGGACATTCAGTGCAGGGTCGCCTTTGGCAATGATATCAAAGAGACTCTCAATTCTTGCCCAATAGGCATAAGACCTCTTGCCCATTCTGTCTAATCCTGTAGTAGAAAGGTCATTATAAATATCTTCTTTGAGCTTTTTAAGGCTTACCCTGTAGTAACCATCTTCTTCAACCGGAAGGAGATTTCTGCTTTCAGCATAGAGCAGAAAAAGCAGGCGGTAAAGGAGTGTGAGGCAGCCTCTGAAAATCTCCCTTCTGCTTTCATCAGTTTCTTCCTTAATGGATAATTCGCTTCTTCTGTAATGAATGAATCCCTCTGCAAGCCCCTCAAAGACATTATCAAAAATCAGTTCTTTTAGCCTCTCGCTGACCGCCTTTGCATAGGCCTCACTTCCGTCAAGATGCTGGTCAAGCCATGTTTTACCAATGGCATCAGGAATA